>WGCB01000740.1 GCA_015494005.1 Caldilineaceae bacterium | reverse complement strand
GGATGATACGATGAAAAAATGACAGGATGGCAAGATGACAGGATGACAGGCATCGGCGGGGCGGCGCTTCTGAGAGGAGGCGTCGCCTCGGCGCGTGGGGGGACGGTGACGCGGTGGCGGGGTGACGGCGCGACGAAACAAACGCACCATGCGTCCCGTTTTCCCGCCCCTTGCGGACACATTGCGACCGTGCTATAGTTGGCGCATAGGAGTATAGTACTGGGTATGCCGGGCGCTGAGATCGGCATCCATTCGGAACGGCGCCGGCGGTCCCAACCAGTGGATGGAGCCGTCGCCGGTTGCGCCGAGGTGCGCCCCGCTCCACTGGCGTGGCTCATCCACAGCGCCGTTGGGCCGCCTTCAGCGAGACACTTGGTGTCCTACATTTGCAACACGGAAGCCGAGCATGGTTGAGCAGGAACCCCAAGAATACGTATCAATTATTGGATTCAATTACTTGCGTCCGATTGCCAGCCTGCTTGAACCGTTAGAGTCTCTTGACTCAAAGGGACCAAATGAGGTGCAGGCCTCGGTTGTGGAAAATGGCTACTCTGCCGCAATCATTATCCTCACGGTGTTACTCGTCGAGTCAGCTGTCGCCAGAACACAGTATATTCGGGGCGAAACGCCACTGAAAAGGCCTCTGGACTTTGTGCGTGCAATTTACCCAAATTCCGGTTTTGAGGACAAGATTGAAGAGCTATTCGTTGTGCGAGATGCAATTGCTCACAATCATGTCTGGGAGGCGAAGTTTTCGTGGGATGAGAAAGTTGGAATGAAATTGATTTCTGCTGCGCTAGAGGAGGGTTACGGAGACAGAAAATTTAGGAGGGTGCTTGACCAAGCGAAGCGAAAGACACGCCAACTTGGCATCAACTTGTTTCCAACAAGGATTTGCCGTGAGGATGCCAGAATTGTATTGAAAAACGCCGTCGAGTTTCTTATGTTTCTCGAAAACCAAGACCGAAGATACGTTTACATCTCACCTCAATACGTCAAATTCAGAGGGAACCTTATACCGTTTGTAGAATTGGTTGCCGGTTTGTGAAAGGGGTGCGGTGGTACAATGCGGAGCGGTGGCGCCTGTCCAAAGGCCTAGTCGGCCTAACCACTCATTCAAGCTGACGCCTACCGCTCGGCGCGTGCTGGGGTAACTTTGGTCGGCCACGGTTTGGGTGCGCGGCGGCCCGCCGCTGCATCCGGCGCAGCTTAACTCGAGGTCGTTGAGCAACCTGTTGCTCAACCGCTTGGTCCCCGCAGGCGCCTGGGCCGGTGTGGTGATGCACCCACCCAGTTCACTCAATAGCAGAAGCCTCCTGTTTTTCGACTCGGGTGACACCTCAGTCGACTACAGGAGGCTTCTCTTTTCGAATCATCCACAGACTCCGGGATGACTCATGTTCGCGTCGGTTTCCAGGACGCGAGACCCGCTGCGCCCTTGGATCCCCTGTGGGCTACTGGCTGTCCTGCCAGGTTTGCAGCAGGGTATCGTAGTCGATGGTCTCCGGCGTACCCCGCTCGTCCGCCAGCTTGGGGAAGGGCGCGCCCGGCTGGTCGAACCAGTACTGGGCATCCCGCTCCTCGTTCAGCTTGGGCGAGCACTCGTTGAGGCCGATGCGCTCCAGGCGGCTCAGCACCTCATCCTGGGCCGCGGCCAGGTTGTCCATGGCCTGCTGGGAGGTCACCTCGCCGGTGATGGCCGGGGCCACGTTCTGCCACCAGAGCTGAGCCAGCTTGGGGTAGTCGGGCACGTTCACGCCCGTGGGGGTCCACTGGACGCGAGCCGGGGAGCGGTAGAACTCCACCAGGCCACCGTACTTGGCCGCGTTCTCCGTGAAATAATCATGGCGGATGTCCGAATCCCGGATGAACGTCAGACCCACGATGGACTTCTTCAGAGATGTGCTCTTGGCCACGGTGAACTGGGCGTAGAGCCAGGCCGCGGCTCGCCGGTCCGCGGGGGTGCTCTTGAGCAGGGTCCAGGAACCGGCGTCCTGGTAGCCCAGCTTCATGCCTTCCCGCCAGTAGGCGCCGTGGGGGCTAGGGGCCATGCGCCACTTGGGCGTGCCGTCCTCGTTGACCACGGGCAGGCCAGGCTTGGTCATGTCCGCGGTGAAGGCGGTGTACCAGAAGATCTGCTGGGCGATGGCGCCCTGGGCCGGAACCGGCCCCGCTTCGGAGAAGGTCATGCCGGCCGCGTCCGCGGGGGCGTACTGCTTCAGCCACTCGATGTACTTGTCCAGCGCGTAGACTGCGGAGGGAGCGTTGGTGGCGCCGCCCCGGGTCACCGAGGAGCCCACGGGCACGCAGTTCTCCGCGCGGATGCCCCACTCGTCCACGGGCACGCCGTTGGGGATGCCCTCGTCGCCGGTGCCGGCCATGGAGAGCCAGGCGTCGGTGAAGCGCCAGCCCAGGGAGGGATCCTTCTTGCCGTAGTCCATGTGGCCGTAGACCTTCACGCCGTCGATGGTGCCGTCACCGTTCACTTCGTTGGTGAAGAAGTTGGCGATGTCCTCGTAGGCGCTCCAGTTCACGGGCACACCCAGCTCGTAGCCGTAGATCTCCTTGAACTGGGCCTTGATGTCCGGGTCCGTGAACCAGTCGTAGCGGAACCAGTAGAGGTTGGCGAACTGTTGGTCCGGCAGCTGGTACATCTTGCCGTCCGGCGCGGTGGTGAAGCTCTTGCCGATGAAGTCGTCTACGTCCAGGGTGGGTAGGGTCACGTCCTTGCCTTCCCCGGCCATGTAGTCGGAGAGGGGCACCACGAAGCCGTAGCGGAAGTGGGTGCCGATCAGGTCCGAGTCGTTGACGTAGGCGTCGTAGATGTTCTGGCCCGACTGGAACTGGGTCTGGAGCTTCTCGATGACGTCCCCTTCCTGGATCAGGTCGTGGGTGACGTTGATGCCCGTGATCTCGCTGAAGGCTTTGGCCATCACCTGGGACTCGTACTGGTGGGTGGTGATGGTCTCGGAGACCACGTTGATGTCCATGCCCCGGTAGGGGGCCGCGGCCTTGATGAACCACTCCATCTCCGCCAGCTGTTCCTCCCGGCTCAGGGTGCTGGGCTGGAATTCCTCGTCGATCCAGCGCTCCGCGGCGGCCATGGCCGCGGCCTCGTCGAAGTCGGAGGCCGCTGGCGCCGGTGCGCTGCTCTCCGCGCCGCCACTCTCTGCCGCGCCTTCGCCGCTGGGCTGGGCCGGGGATCCACCACAGGCGGCCAGCACCAAGCTGAAGACGATCAGGAGGCTCAGCGTGACAAACCTCAACCGCACAAATTTCGAACGTTTCATTGGATCTCCTCCATGAAATATGCTATCCTCCCTGGCGTAGTTTGCTTGACGCCGCTCCGTTGGTCAGCCAGTTTCGCCGCTTTCTGGCCAATGGAGCGGCTTTTTTGCATGGATTCCAGGACAGGGAGGGGCATTCCTGGGCCATGGCTGTAGGTGCGCCGGGCAACGGGTCCATCACCCCGGCGCAGTTCAGCTGAGGTCACCCCCAGCGCAGAACCGAGATCAACCAGAGCAGGCTGATGCCTGCCGCACCGGCCAGGGTGGCGTCCGTGAGCCCCATCCAGATGAGGAAGATGAAGGCGATCCCCAGCAGGCCGATGTAGAGCCGCTCTCCCCGGGTGGTGGGCATGGGCAGCACGCCCTTCCGGGGCAAGGAGGGCCAGCGTAGACTGATGAGGGTCATGGTGACGAGCATGGCGGCGACGGCAGCAAAGAAGATGGCCGTTGGCGTGGTCCACGCCATCCATTCCAGTGGCGACATGACGGCTCTCGACTCTCTGGTGTTGGGGGAATTCGGAACCAGCAGGGCGCTCCAGACGACTAAACTCAAGTCTAACTGGAACCGACAGTTTGGTAGGCGCTAGGCGGGTCCGTGACCCGCCGAATGGCGCATCCGGCGAGAGCCGGGACAACTTCGGCTTTCAAATTGACCGCAGTTTAGACCCGGCCCAGAGCGAATCCCTTGGCGATGTAGTTGCGCACGAAGTAGATGACCAGCGCGCCGGGGATGATGGTCAACACGCCGGCCGCGGCCAGGAGGCCCCAGTCCATGCCCGAGGCGCTGACCGTGCGTGTCATGGTGGCGGCGATGGGTTTGGCGTTCACGCTGGTCAGGGTGCGGGCCAGGAGCAGCTCCACCCAGCTGAACATGAAGGCAAAGAAGGCTGTGACACCGATGCCGCTGCGGATGAGCGGGATGAAAATGCGGAAGAAAAAGCGGGGGAAACTGTAGCCGTCGATGGCTGCGGTCTCGTCGATCTCCTTGGGCACGCCGGACATGAACCCCTCCAGGATCCAGACGGAGAGGGGCACGTTGAAGAGCAGGTGGGCCAGAGCCACCGCCAGGTGGGTGTCGTAGAGGCCGATGTTCTGGTAGAGCTGGAAGAAGGGCAGCAGGAAGACCGCTGCAGGGGCCATGCGGTTGGTCAGCAGCCAGAAGAAGAGATGGTTGTCCCCCAGGAAGTTGTAGCGGGAGAAGGCGTAGGCCGCAGGCAGGGCGATGGCCACAGACATCACCGTGTTCATGCTGGTGTAGGTGATGGAGTTGATGTACCCCGAGTACCAGGCCGGATCGGTGAAGATGGTGCGGTAGTTGGCCAGGGTGGGGTTCCGGGGCCAGAGGGAGAAGGTCCCCAGGATCTCCTCGTTGGTCTTGAAGGACATGTTGAGCATCCAGTAGATGGGCAGCATCAACAGGATGAAGTAGAGCACCATGATCAGTGCGTTGGTCCAGCGGCGCCTGTCCGTCATGCGGTGTCTCCTCGGCCGATATTTCGGATAGTCGTGAAGAAAATGTAGGAGAAGACCTGGATGAGCAGGAAGTAGATCAGAGAGAAGGCCGCAGCCGGCCCCAGATCGAACTGGCCCACGGCCAGCTTGGAGAGGAAAATGCTCAGGAAGGTGGTGGCGTTCCCTGGCCCTCCACCGGTGACCACGAAGGGCTCGGTGTAGATCATGAAGCTGTCCATGAAGCGCAGGAGCACGGCGATGAGCAGCACGCCTCGCAGCTTGGGCAGTTGGATGAAGCGGAAGATGGCCCAGTTGCTGGCCGCGTCGATGCGGGCGGCCCAGTAGTAGGCGTCCGGGATGGCCCGCAGCCCCGCATAGGCCAGCAAGGCCACCAGGGGCGTCCAGTGCCAGATATCCATGACCAGAATGGTGTACCAGGCATCCCGGGCGTTCAGAGTGTAGTTGTAGGGGATCCCCAGGGTGCTGTTCAGGAAGTAGCCCCCCAGCCCGATGTCCGCCCGGCCGAAGATCTGCCAGATGGTCCCTACCACGTTCCAGGGGATGAGCAGGGGCAGGGCGATGAGGACCAGGGCCAAGGAGGCCCACTTGCCTTTGGCGGGCATGCGCAAGGCCAGGAAGACACCCAGAGGGATCTCGATGAGCAGGGCCTCGAAGGAGAAGAGCAGGTTGCGCAGGAGCGCAGCGTGCAGGTCCGCGTCCCGCACCGCGTCCACGTACCATTCCTTGCCCACCCAGACCCGCTGCCCCGGCCCGAAGATGTCCTGCACCGAGTAGTTGACCACGGTCATCAGCGGGATGATGGCGCTGAAGGAGACGGAGATCACCACAGGCAGGACCAGGAACCAGGCCCGGTTGTTCTTTGTCTTTTCCATGAGCTAGACCATCTCGTCGTTCTGGTAGAGGAGGGTCTGTTCCGGGGGAAAGATGAGCCAGCCATCCCCGGGGGAGATGGGCTGCTTCTCCGGGATCTTGGCCTTCACTGTCTGCTCCCCCACCTGGGCCACGGCGATCTTGAAGGTGCCCAGGTTCTCCACCCGCTGGATCCGAGCCGGCACCCCGTTGGGCTGGGGTGCGGGGCTGTAGCCCAGGAACTCGGGCCGGATGCCCACGGTCAGCTTCTCCCGTCCGGACAGCCGCTGGATGGCCGCCGGGTCCACCGGAATGGGGGTGCTGTCCGTGACCAGGGCGTCGCCCTCCAGCCGCACGGGGATGAGGTTCATGCCCGGGGAGCCGATGAAGTAGCCCACGAAGGTGTGCCGGGGCTTTTCGAAGAGCTCCTGGGGCGTGCCGATCTGCACTACCGCGCCTTCATGCATCACCACTACCTGGTCGGCGAAGGTGAGGGCCTCGGTCTGGTCGTGGGTCACGTAGATCAGGGTGAGCTTGAACTGTTGGTGGATCTCTTTGAGCTTGCTGCGCAGGAGCCACTTCATGTGGGGGTCGATGACGGTCAAGGGCTCGTCGAAGAGGATGGCCGCCACGTCGCTGCGCACCAGCCCCCGGCCCAGGGAAATCTTCTGCTTGGCGTCCGCGGAGAGGCCGCTGGCCCGCCGCTTCAGGTCCCGGGTCAGGTCCAACAGCTCGGCGATCTCATGGACCCGGCGGCGCACCTGGCTTTCGTCCACACCCCGGTTGCGCAAGGGGAAGGCCAGGTTGTCGAAGACGGTCATGGTGTCGTAGAGGACCGGAAACTGGAAGACCTGTGCGATGTTGCGCTTCTCCGGTGGCAGGTGGGTGACGTCCTGTCCGTCGAAGAGCACTCGGCCCTGGGTGGGGGTGAGGAGGCCGGAGATGATGTTGAGCAAGGTGGTCTTGCCACAGCCCGAGGGGCCCAGCAGGGCGTAGGCGCCCCCATCCTCCCAGACCATCTCCATGGGCCGCACCGCGTAGTCATCCAGGGAGGCAGGCTTCTTCTCGTAGCTGTGGCCCACGTTGGCCAGATGGATCTCCGCCATCAGACCGCCTCCTCCCAGATGCGTTCCGGCGCCGCGGCCAGCTTGCCCTCCATGTCGAAGAGGTAGAGCTGGTCCGGGTCCATGTACAGGGTGGTCGGCTGCCCCAGCTCGAAGCGGTGCACCCCCTCCAGCTGGGCCACCAGCTTGCCCGGGCTGCCATCTGGGCCGGGGGCGGTCGCGGTGTGGAGAAAGGTCTCGGAGCCGCTGATCTCCGCCAGCTCCACCACGCCGGGGACGGCCACGCTGGACGGGCCGGTGGGGGCGGTGGTCACATGGTTGGGGCGGACGCCGATGCGGTAGGCGCCGGGAAGCAGCCCGGCCATGTGGCTGGTCGCGGGGAAACGCTGGCCGTCCGCCAGACGGAGCTGACCTTCCTCCAGCCGGGCGTCCAGCAGGTTCATGGGCGGGTCGCTGAAGATCTCCCCCACTCGCTGGGTGTCAGGATGGTGGTAGACCTCCAGCACCGGGCCGCTCTGGAGCAGCCGCCCCTGGTCCAGGACGAAGACCGTGCCCCCCAGCATGAGGGCTTCCACCGGCTCCGTGGTGGAGTAGACCACGATGGCGTCCCGGCTGTCGAAGATGTTCTGCATCTCGATGCGCAGCTCCTCCCGCAGCTTGTAGTCCAGGTTGACCAGGGGCTCGTCCATGAGCAGCAGTCCCGTCTCCTTGACCAGCGCTCGGGCGATGGCTGTCCGCTGCTGCTGCCCGCCGGAGAGGGCCGCGGGCAGCCGATCCAGCAGGTCGTGGATGCGCATCATCCGGGCCGTGGCCTCCACCCGTTCCCGCAGGGCCGTCTTGGAGAGGCCGCCCCGGATGCGCAGGGGGGAGGCGATGTTCTCGAAGACGGTCAGGTTGGGGTAGTTGATGAACTGTTGGTAGACGAAGGCCACGTTGCGCTTCTTCACCGGCAGCCGGGTCACGTCCTGGCCGTCCAGGAGGATGCGCCCAGACGTGGGCTGCTCCAGCCCAGCCATGAGCCGCATCAGGGTGGTCTTGCCCGCGGTGGTGGGGCCCAGGAGCACGTTCAGCCCTGGTTTCAGGGCCAGGCTCATCTCGTAGAGATAGACCTGGCCGCCCACAACCTTGCGGATGGATTCGAGCTGTAGCTCCATTGTCTGCCTGAGGAGAGAAGGTGTACCACGGGATGGGAGGATGCCATTCTGGGGGTAGGTTCAGTCTAGCAGAGGCGAAGGGGCCGCGTCTGTCCCCGATGGAGGACATGGCGCGGGAAATCCGGGGACAAAATCCCAGGGTCGCATGGAGGGAGTCGCACGGAGGGAGAAACGTGGGGACTATTCCAGCGGGGTGATGCCGTGGCGGATGGCGAACTTGACCAGGCCGGGCAGGTCGTGGATGTCCAGCTTCTGCATGATGCGCTTGCGGTAGGTCTTCACCGAGCCCGGAGCGATGGTCAGCCGCTGGGCGATCTCCACGTTGGAGCGGCCTTCCACCACCAGCTGCAGGACCTCTCGCTCCCGGGCGGTCAGGCGCAGGAGCCGGTTGTCCTTCTCCGTGGCCTCTCGCTGGGCGATGTACTCGGTGATCACCGTGTCGGAGATGGCCTGGCTCAGGTAACGTCCTCCGGCGTGGACCGCATGCACGGCCTGCACCACCTCGGAGCCAGCCGAGGCCTTGAGCAGATAGCCGCTCACCCCGGCCTGCAGGGCCCGGAAGATGTATTCGGAGTTGGCGTTCATGGAGAGGATGATCACCCGGGTGGCGGGATTTTCCGCCACGATCTGCCGGGCCGCCTCGATGCCGTTGAGCTCGGCCATGAGGATGTCCAGGATGGCCACGTCCGGCTGCAGCTCCCGGGTTTTCTGCACGGCCTCTCGGCCGTCCGCCGCATCTCCCACCACCTGGATGGCCGGGTCCATCTCCAGGAGCAGGCGCACCCCATCCCGCAGGACCGCGTGGTCGTCGGCCAGGAGCACCCGGATCATGCCGGCGCCTCCACTGTCACCTGGGTGCCTCGGTTGGCCCCGGTCTGGATGGTGCAGCGGCCGCCGATGGCCTCAGCCCGCTCGGTCATGGAGATGAGCCCCCAGCCTTGGCCGTTCTGGGGCAGGGCCGGGGCGGACGGATCGAAGCCCACGCCGTCGTCCACAATGCAGAGGCGCACCCGGCCGGCTTCCTGCTCCACGGTCACGGTCACCTGGCTGGCCTGGGCGTGCTTGGCCACGTTGGTCAAGGCCTCCTGGGCGATGCGGAAGAGGGCGCTCTCTGTGGCCAGGGAGAAGCGGGGGCCATCCTCCACGCCCCGCACCCGCACCGGGATGCCCGTGCGGGTGGAGAAGTGGGCGCCGTACCATTTCAAGGCCGCCACCAGGCCGTAGTCGTCCAGCACCGGGGAGCGCAGCTCGGCCATCACATCGTAGACTTGGGCGGCCACCTGTTCGATGAGGGCCAGAGAGTCCTCCAGCCGGGTGCGTAGGGCTGGATCCACCTGGGGCGGCAGCCCGTTCTGGACGATGTTCAGGTTGATGTTCAGGAGGCCCAGGTCCTGACCCACCCGGTCGTGGAGCTCCCGGCCCAAGCGACGGCGCTCCGTCTCCTCGATCTCCGTGACCCGGGCGGTCAGCTCTTGGAGCCGCCGGTTGGCCTGGAAGAGCTCCGCGGTGCGGCGCTGCACCTGGGCCTCCAGCTGGTCCCGGTATTCGGCCAGGGCTGCCTCGGAGCGCATGCGAGCCTGGATCTCCTGCTGGAGCCGTTCGTTGGTCCGCTGCAGGTTCTGGGTCAGCTTGCGCAGACGCAGGTGGGTGACCACCCGGGCCAGCAGCTCCTCCTCCTGGACCGGCTTGGTCACGTAGTCCACGGCGCCGGCCTCGAAGCCCCGGATCTTGTCCTCGATGCTGCTCAGGCCGGTCATGAAGATGACGGGGATGTCCCGAGTAGTCGGGTCCTCCTTCAGACGGCGGCAGACCTGGAAGCCATCCAGCCCGGGCATGAGCGCATCCAGGAGGATGATGTCCGGCAAGGCGAACTGGACCTTCTCCAGGCTGCTCTCCCCGTCCTGGGCCACCATGATGGTGAAGCCCAGGCCGTCCAGGAAATCAAAGACGACGCCCAGGTTGGCCGGCGAGTCGTCCACGATGAGGATGGTGTGGTCCTGATAGTTGAGCTGCTGGTTTTCTCGGTTCATGGCGGTTGGCTGTTCGCGGCTGGTGGACAAGGAGACGCATTTGAATTATATTTCGGTGGACAAGGGAATCGCTCCCCGCTATCGAGAAGGCCGGCGGCATGGCCTGTGCCTCCCCCACGCCGCTTTCGGATAGCATCCCTGGACTCGCCCTCTGTCGGCCGAGAGGCTGCTCCCCCACTTTTCTTCCACCGCATTGAGCTGCACACACATGGGCTAGTACTATACCATGCTTTCCAAGCCTTGGACCAACCTGTTGACAATTTTCCTGGCCTGGTGCCTGGTCTGGTTCAATCTGCCTGGCGGACAGGCCTGGGCGGCTCTCCCACCCCAGGACGAACCCACCGATCCCAGCGCGGAGGCCACTTCCGAGCCCTCGCTGGACCCGGCCACGGAAGCGGCCATCCGCAAGTGGGCCCGCTACTTCGATCGCTCCGTCCTCAACGAGGAGGAGCGCATCGCGGAGCTGCGCTGGTTTGCCCAGGCCGCCGCCCCTTTCCGAGGACGGCGCATCCGCTCCGTGGCCGAGGACATCAAGACCCACTACTGGGAGCGGGATGTGTTGACCCAGGCCTTCCAGGAGATCACCGGCATCCAGGTGGAGCACGAGGTGATCGGCGAAGGCTCGGTGGTGGAGCGCATGGTGGAACAGCAGCGCACAGGCCGCATCCTCTACGACATCTATGTCAACGACGCGGATATGGTGGGCACTCATCTGCGCAGCCAGGGGGTGGTCAACCTCTCCGCCTACATGGACGGGCCAGGCCGCCCCTTCACCAACCCCGGACTGGACCTGGACGATTTCCTCAACCTGGAGTTCGGCCAGGACTACGAGGGCAACCAGCTCCAGTTGCCGGATCAGCAGTTCGTGAACCTCTACTGGTTCCGCTACGACTGGTTCACGGACCCGGCCATCCAGGAGGCCTTCCGGGCGGAGTACGGCTACGAGCTGGGCGTGCCCCTGAACTGGGCCGCCTACGAGGACATCGCGGCCTTCTTCACCGGCCGGGAGATCGACGGCCAGACTGTCTACGGTCACCTGGACTACGGCAAGAAATCTCCCTCTCTGGGCTGGCGCTTCACCGACGCCTGGCTCTCCATCGCTGGGGTGGGGGATGTGGGGCTGCCCAACGGCGAACCGGTGGATGAGTGGGGCATCCGGGTGGAGGCGAACATTCCGGTGGGGGCTTCCATCCAGCGGGGCGGTGCGGTGAACGGCCCCGCCGCGGTCTACGCGCTGACCAAGTACGTGGAGTGGCTCAACCGCTATGCCCCGCCCGAGGCCAAGAGCTGGCGCTGGGTGGATGCTGGCCCTCAGGCGGCCCGGGGAGACATCGCCCAGCGCATCTTCCAGTACGTCACCTGGCTCTCGGATGACGCCTTCCACCAGCCCGGTAGCCCGGTGGTGGACGAGGAGGGCAATCCCCGGTGGCGGGTGGCGCCCACGCCCCACGGCCGCTACTGGGACCCGGGCATGAAGGTGGGCTACCAGGACGCAGGCAGTTGGACCATCCCTCGGAACGTGCGGGGGCAGCGGCGGGCCATGGCCTGGCTCTGGGCCCAGTTCGCGGTCTCCAAGACCGTCTCCCTGGAGAAGTTCCTGGTGGGGGGCACGCCGGTGCGCAAGTCCACGGTCTTCGCGGACTATGTGACGGAGCACCGGCAGCGGTGGGGCGGCCTCATCGAGTTCTACCGCTCGGAGAGCCGCAAGGAGTGGACCGACACTGGGCCCAACGTGCCCGACTACCCGGCCCTTTCCGCCCTCTGGTGGCCCAACATCGCCCGGGCCATCGACGGGGAGGTGACGCCCCAGCAGGCCATGGACGCCATCGCCCAGGCCATGGACGACGCCATGTTCGCCATGCGCATGGCCCGCTATTCCCCTCGCCTGGCCCCGGCCCGGGGAGCCTCCTACTGGCTGGCCCAGCCTGGCGCGCCCAAGCCGCCCCGCCCTCGTCCTCAGCCCGAGACCATTCCCTACGACGAGCTGCTGGCTCGCTGGGTGGCCCCGGCCCGCCCCGGGGAGGGAGAGTGAGTATGAACCTGAACCTCATGCGCATCGGCATCGGCACCAAGATCCTGCTCATCGTGGGTGTGGTCTTCATCCTCTTCACCGCTGGGCTGGCCGCCCTCATCGGCGCCACCAGCTTCGACAACCTGACCCAGGTCAAGCAGGCGGAGCTCAACCGCACCTCCCAGATCCTGGTGAGCCAAATCGCCCAGATGGAGCGGAACGCGGCCCTGGCCGCCCTGCGCTTCGACGGTAGCGAGCCCATCGTGGCTGAGCTTCAGCTCCTCACCGACCGGGGGCCCTACTACGCGGACCCGGGCTCCTACTTCCCCGCGGACTTCCAGGGCCTGGGCGGCGAGATCGAGGACGCGGACAAGATCTACGTCTTCCAATCCCAGCTGAAGCTGCTCCAGCTCCTGCTCCCCATGCAGCAGCTGAACAACTTCTCCACCATCGCTTTCTACCACCTCTCCCCCTTCGACATCGTGCCCGACGCGCCGCCGGTTCCCGCCTTCCTCCTGGAGCGGGACCGCATCGTCCTCAGCCAGTTTCAGCGCAAAGGGGACGCCAGCCAGCCCCGCTTCTACACCATCGCCACCCAGGAGTTCCGTCCCCCCGCCCCGGACTACTTCGACATCAGCTCGGCCTACGCCTTTCCGCCCGAGGATTTCTACCGGGAGAACCACTTCGTCCTGGCCGACGAGCCGGGAGTGGTGGCTGACTTCCCCGGGGAGTGGCGGGAGGTGGAGCGGCCCGTCTCGGAGCTGATCCTGGAGGGGGGCACGCCGGTGATCCGCACCTGGTACCCCGTCCACGCGGCCATGGCTCATCCCGAGACCTGGGAGGAGGCCTTGGTGCCTGTGGGGATCGTCCAGATCAAGCAGTACCTGGACGGCCCGGCGGTGGGCGCCCTCTCGAGCCAGCTGGGCCTGGATGTGGCCCTGGCCCAGGATGGCCAGCTTCTGGTGACGAGCCTACCCAGCCCGGGCCGCGGCCAGGAGGTGCAGCGCATTGGCCAGGAAGAGACGGTGGCCATCGGTTCCAGCGCCTTCAACTATGCCTGGAAAGAGATCGCCTTTGGTGGGCAGGAGACAGGCCTCCAGGCCGTGGTCCTCAGCCCGGTCTCCGAGCTGGCCGGACCCACCAATGCCCTGCGCCGCCAGATCATCCAGCTGGCCGTGTTCATGGTGCTCTTGGCCGGGCTGCTCATCTACCTCATCCTCTCCTACCTGCTCAATCGGCCCCTGCGCGCCCTGATGGACGGGGTGGAGCGGGTCTCCCGGGGCGATCTGAACCACGTGGTCTCGGTCAGCTCCCAGGACGAGGTGGGGCAGTTGGGCATCGCCTTCAACAGCATGGCCGAGCAGCTGCGAGGGCTCATCGGTTCTCTGGAGCAGCGGGTGGATGAGCGCACCCAGGAGCTGATCCGGGCCAACCGGGCCGCCCAGATCGCCCGAGAGAAGGCAGAGGCGGCGAACCGGGCCAAGAGCGAGTTCCTCTCCTACATGAGCCACGAACTGCGCACTCCCCTGAACGGCATCCTGGGCTACACCCAGATCCTGGGCAAGAGCGGGGACCTGACGCCACAGCAGGTCAACGGCCTGACCATCATCCAGCAGAGTGGCGAGCACCTGCTCACTCTGATCAACGATATCCTGGACATGACCAAGATCGAAGCTCAGAAGATGGAGCTCTACCCCACCCCGGTGGACCTGCCCGACTTCCTGGAGAATCTGGCCAATACTTTCCGCTTCCGAGCCAACCAGAACCGACTGGACTTCGTCTACCAGGTCTCCCCGGAGCTACCCTACACCGTCCGAGTGGACGAGAAGCGACTGCGCCAGATCCTCATCAACCTGCTCAGCAACGCCATCCGCTACACGGAGCAAGGCACAGTCACTTTCCGGGTCACCCGCCAGGACCTAGTCCCTGTGGGAGAGGCAGCCACCCTCTACCAGCCCGGCCAGGCCCCCACGGTGACCCTGCGCTTCGCGGTGCAGGACACGGGCGTGGGGCTGAGCCCCAAGGCCATCCGGGACATCTTCCGCCCCTTCGAGCAGCTGGGCGAGCCCCGGCAGCGCAACAAAGGGACTGGCCTGGGCCTGGCCATCAGCCAGAACCTGGCCCGCATCATGGGCAGCGAGATCCAGGTGAAGAGCCGCCCAGGGGAGGGCAGCATCTTCTGGTTTGACCTCACCCTGCCCATGGAGCTCCAGGCGCCCCGGCGGAAGCCGCCTCGCCGCCGCCGGGCCATCGTGGGCTACCAGGGCCGACGGCGCACCATCCTCACTGTGGACGACAACCTGCACAACCGCAGTCTCATCGTGGACCTGCTGGCGCCCCTGGGCTTCCGCACCCTGGAGGCGGCCACTGGGGAAGAGGCCATCCGCTTGGCCAAGAGACACCGGCCCGATCTGGTCTTCATGGACCTGCGCATGGAGGGGATGAACGGTCTGGAGGCCACCCGGGCCATCCGGGAGCAGGCGGCCCGAGGGAGAGGCTCCACCGGAGATGGCTCCCAGGCGGACATCGTGATCATCGCCGCCTCGGCCAGCGCCTTCGAGCGGGACCGGGAAGCCAGCCGCGCCGCCGGCTGTGACGGGTTCCTGGCCAAGCCGGTGCAGATGGCCGAGCTCTTCGCCCTCCTGGAGCGCCATCTGGGCATCCAGTGGATCGACGCGGACCAGGCGGAGGATCCGCCTGATCCTGGCCCAGGTCGCCGCAACGGCGCTCGCGTCCCCTCCCCAGAGGCGCCGACCCTGGTCATCCCTCCGGCCGACGAGCTCGCTGTCCTGTTGGAGCTGGCCCAGCGGGGCATGATGCGCCCCATCCGGGAGCATGCGGATCGCCTGGCTGCCCTGGATCCCGCCTACGGGCCCTTCGCCCAGCGCCTCCGGGAGCTGGCCCAGGCCTTCCGGGAGAAGGATATCCTGGCCCTGATCCAGGAGCACCTCTAGTTTTCTTCCCTGACCTGCGCTGAAAAACAGTCCCGATCCAGGAGCCGGACCTCTCCAAAGGTCCGGCTCCTTTTCGTTCCCTGCGGTGCATGCAGGCGGCAGGGTGAACGCTGGCCCAAAAGTACGGGATCCCCGGGAAAGGCGCGCTGTAACCTTTCCCATTTTCGCATGGTATAGGAGGTGAGACCCGGCGTGGATCGAGGCGGTCCATCCCGGGCCCGTCCCCCTGGACAACCTGCTGGGGCTCCTGCTCATGGCCCCGGCCGCCATGCTGGCCTTCGTCCTGGCCCAGCTCCTGCCTGTGACGCCCGCCTTCCAGTACGCGGTGTACATCGTCACCATCCTGGCCGGCGCGCTGCTCTTCCTCCTCAGCCTGGTGCAGGTGGCGCGACGCGGCAAAACAAGCCGAGCTGAATCGGTCAGTCTGTCAGGATCGGCCGGTTCTGCTTGATGAGAAGACCAGGGATAGCGGGGAGAAGATTGGAAGAACTGGCGAACTGGAGAAGGATAGCTCAGGCAGGGGTGATATCGGTGTGGCTGAAGTCGTGGCCCTTGAAAAGCAGAGGTTCGCCCGTCACTTTGGCCAGTGCGTAGGCGAAGCAGTCACCGAAGTTCAACCCGGCAGGATGGCCTCGCCCTTTGCCGTATTGCCGATAGGCCGTTCGAGCGACCGACGCTTGTTCCACTGTGACAGGTTCTACGTGGATCTGGGCAGTTTGAAGCAATTGGTCTAGCTTTTCGCCTCCGGGCAACCCGTATCGTGCCTCGATTACGATGGCAGTCTCCAGCCAGGAGGCTGCCGACATCAAGCGGACAGAGGCGTCCGCGATGGCTTGGGCGAAGCGAACAGCATCCTGTTCGTTGCTCAGGATGGCAATCAGCGCCGATGAGTCAATGACCATCAGTCCGGGATTCCCTGTTCGTTGTAGCCCAGAATTTCCTCGGGAGTTCGGCTGTCCAGCACCGGCAGGCTGGCGCATTCTCTACCGATGGCGAGAATCTGTTCGGCCAAAGAGGCGGCTTGCACCTCCTTTTTCCGTTCCCGCTCCAGCCGCTCCTGGAGGGCCCGCGCCACGGCCTCCGGCGCACTCTCGCCGGTACAGGCGACCAGCTCCCGAATGAGCTTTTGCACTTCAGGATGGTCCAGGAAAGTGTCCATTTCTTTTGCTCCAAAGGATCGTTTTTTGCGCTGTGTGTCCATTCTGTCCGCACCCTGGAAGCGCTCGCCACGCACTGCCAAAACCAGCGCGAACCGGCATTTGAGCATGCCGACTCCTGGATGGATTCGTGAACTACCGGACTTCCCCCACCGAATTATAACATGGAGGCATTTCACTGATGAAACCCAAATTTCTCGCCCTGCTCCTGACCCTCTTCCTCGTCCCTTTTCTCCTGGCCGGCTGCGGCGAGGAGGAGGCCACCATCCAGACTGTCTCCCAGAGCACGGTCCCGGACTGCCCCACCTGCGTCATCGACTCTGTGGAGGTGGCGACGGAGTACACCGCCATCCCCTACGTGGGCGACCTGTGGCCGGTGACTTGGGCGGACAACGACGAGCTCTACACCGCCTTCGGGGATGGCACAGGCATGGATGGCTGCTACCCCACTCTGCTCCTGGACGAGCCGGATGAGTTCGATGAGGCCTACAACGAGGTCTCCTCAGGCTGCTTCGTGCCCAAGGAGCCGGACAACGAGTACTGCCAGGTCTTCGGTGAATGTTCCCAGTGTCGGCCCCAGTGCCTCTACACCCC
>WGCB01000739.1 GCA_015494005.1 Caldilineaceae bacterium | reverse complement strand
GGGTGCGGCTGAAGGTGTGGGGCTGGAAGACGGCCCAGATGCGCCGGTCCGGGAAGCGGCGCCGGGCCGCGGCCAGGGTGGCCCGGATCTCCGTGGGGTGGTGGGCGTAGTCGTCGATCACCGTGACGCCCTCGGCCTCCCCCTTGAGCTGGAAGCGGCGGGCGATCCCCGGGAAGCGACCCAGGCTGGTCAGGGCCTGGCTTGCGTCCACTCCGCAGAAGCGGGCCACGGCCAGGGCCGCCAGGGCGTTGCGCAGGTTGTGGAGGCCGGGCACCTGCAGGGCCAGCTCGCCCACGGGCGCCTGCCACCAGCGGACCCGAGCTCGATAGCCCCCGTCCGGCCCGGCCACTGGTTCCTGGGCCTGGATGTCCACCCCATCCCCCAGGCCGTAGGTGATCCACTGGCGGCGGCTGGGCCCGAAGAGGCGCAGCTGCTCCGCACCGGGATCGTCCCCACAGGAGATGACCACTCCCTCCCGGTGGACGTTGTCCGTGAACTGGGCGAAGGCCCGGCGGAAGCTGGCCGGGGAGGGGTAGCAGTCCGGGTGGTCCCACTCCACGTTGGTGACCACGGCCACGGTGGGGCGCAGGCCCAGGAACGTGCGGTCGTACTCGTCTGCCTCCAGGACGAACCAGGGGGCGCTGCCTGCCCGGGCGTTGCCGTAGCCAGCCAAGGGGGAGCCCAGGATGTAGCCCGCGTCCACGCCGGCGTCCTGGAGCACCTGGGCGATCATGGCGCTGGTGGTGCTCTTGCCGTGGCTGCCGGCCACCGCGATGAGGCTGCGCCGGGCCAGGAGGGCCGGCAGAAACTGGCTGCGCTTCACCACGGGGATGCCCAGCGCCTCCGCGGCCTGGCGTTCCGGGTTGTCCGCGCCCACCGCACTGCTCATGAGCACCACGTGGGGCCGCTCTGCCGGAGCCATCCCGGTCAGGTTCTCTGCCCGCTGCTCGGGGAAGACCCGGATGCCCGCCTCCTGTAGCCGAGCCGTCTGCTCGTTGACCTGCCGGTCGGACCCGGAGACCTGGAGGCCCAGCTCGTGGAGCACCCAGGCGATAGGGCCAAGGCCCGCCCCGCCGATCCCCAGCAGATGCACCCGCAGGCTGGGATCGGCCTGGCTCAGTCGCTGCTCCCAGGCAGACGTCCCAGACCCTACGGGGAGCGGGCTCTCGGCTTCAGGTAGCTTAGGTTCGGGCGTCTGAACTGTCTGACTGCTGTGGCGCATGGCTTGGGCCTTTATGTCAGGCATGGTTTGGGCTGGTTATCCCCGCACCCGCAGAATAATCAGGACGGCGATGGGGACCATCCAGTAGGTGGGGGAGGGAAGAATGTGCTCGGGCAGGAGCCCGATCAGGGTGCGAGCCGTGTCGCTGAAGTCGGGCAGAATGAGGCCCCATCTCTGGGCCGGGTAGCCGAACTTGTCCTGGTAGTACCAGAGGGTGCCGGCGATCAGGTAGCCGTTGAGCAGGCCGATGGCCATGCTCAGCAGGGTGCGCAAGGGCTCCTTGGCCTCCTGCCCAGGAAACTCCAGCGTGCGGCCCGCGTAGCCCGCCAGGACGATGGCGATGAAGACCAGGGTGTAGACCAGGCTCAGGACTGCGTTGCGAGTGGCCACATCCTGGGCCTGGATGTCCAGGACCCGCTGGCCCAGCCGGAGCACCATGGGCTCCGTCAGCTCCGCGGTGAAGGTGAGCAGGAAGATGGCCGTCATGATGATGACTGTGCTGCCCAGCTCCCTGCGGTAGCCTCGCACCACGCCGATGATCATGACGATCAGCGCGATGGTGATGAAGTAAACCTCGATGGGTCCCATGCGAAATCAGTCCCATGGTGGGTGATGGTTCAAGAACGGGCCTTGGCGCTGTTCAACGTGGTGGCCGCCAGGACCACCAGGCCAGTGATGAGCAGCAGGAAGATCAGGGAGCGCTGGGGCTCCAGCGCGCTCCACAGCTCCTGGAAGTTCTGCCCGATGAGCTCCGAGGTGGTGGAGATGACCTTGCGGAAGCCCGCCTGGGCCAGCTCCTGGCTGATCTCCGCATCCGGTAGGACCAGGGCGATGAGCCGGGGCAGGAAGACCAGCAGGTAGAAGATCCCGTTGATCACCCCCATCAGGACGGCGAGACCGCCTGGCTTGCTGCGTTCTCGGGGCACGGCCAGTCCTGTGCCCACGTAGGCCAGGATCAGGAGAATGGCCCAGATGAGAAAAATGATCGTTCCTGCGTCTTCAGGTTGGACGATGTTGGGCGCATCCCGTAGCTGCAGGATGGCGTTGGGGTCGTCGCTGGTCAGCCCCCCGGCCCGGGCAAAGGCGATGAACTTGCCGAAAAGGTTGATCACCTTGATGATGGGCCCCTGGTAGCGCAGCAGCCCAAAATACCCCCCGGCGGCCACGAGAAAGGTCACAAATTCCTTCATGGTGCCCCGCTGGTACCCACACCAGGCAAAGAAGGCCAGGTAGAGAAGAAGGGCGATAAAGACCTGTATCTGATCGCTCATGCTCATGGTCTCGCAGTGCGTGGCCCGTGGAAAGGCCCGGGAGTCGGCGCTTCCACGACCAAAGGACAAGCCGGACCGTTTCCGTCAGCGGGCCAGATCCACCAGCTCCCGGGCGATGGCCAGGGCCGCGTGGGGCCGGGCCAGGGACGCCATGGCCGCGCCCATGCGCAGCCGTCGTTCGTCGTCCTGCAGCAGCGCCAGGACCGTGTCGCTCAGCTGCTGGGCCAGCTCCGCATCCGGGACAATGACCGCGCCGCCCTGGTCGGCCAGTTTGCGGGCGTTGGGCCACTGGTGGCCGCCGGAGATGGGCAGGGGCACCAGGACCGCCGGCAGGTGGGCCACTGGGAACTCGCCCAGGGTGCTGGCTCCGGCTCGGGCCACCACCAGATCGGCCACGGCCAGGGCCCAGGGCATTTCCTGATGCAGGTAGGCTACCGGGTGATAGCGCCGGGCCAGAGTCGGGGGCAACTCGGGCATGAGATCCGCCTGCATGCCCCAGTCACGGGTGCCGATGACATGCAGGATCTGGGCATGGGGCAGCAGCGAAGGCAGGTTGGCCCAGATGGCTTTGTTGATGCTGCGGGCGCCCTGGCTTCCGCCAAAGACCAGCAGCAGAGGCAAGCGTTCGTCCTCGGGCTCCCGGGCCCATTCCAGGGCCTGGAAGAGCCGCTCTCGGGCTGCGCTCCGGTCCTGGACGGCCTGGAGGAGCTCGGCCCGCACGGGATAGCCAGTGACCACGCCCTTGCTGCCGAAGTGGCGGGCCACCTCTGGGAAGGTCACAGCCACACGTTGGGCCAGGCGGCTCAGACTGCGGACCGCCAGTCCCGGCACCATATCGGGCAGGTAGATGAGAATGGGCACCCGGCGCAGTCGGCAGGCAATGGCCACCGGCGTGCAGGCGTAGCCACCGGTGACGAGGCAGACGTGAGGACGAAACTCATCCAGCAGGGCGGAGGCTTGGCGAACGCCCACGCCCATTTTGCCAGCATTCAGCGCGGCTGTCAAAGGGTTTGCGCCCCGCAGCTTCCCCGTGCTGATGGCCCGGTAAGGCAGGCCGGCCTGGGTCACCAGGCGGCTTTCCACCCCGTCCGGGCTGCCGGCCCAGAGGATGTCCAGGGTGGGCTCAGCGTCGGCTGCCGGCGCGCTGGCTGGTGGCCCGCCGGCCAGCGCTGGCGCGGCGGTTGCTGCCCCGGCTGCTGCTCTGTTTGGTGCTCCGTTTGGTGTTGCGGCTCCTCCGCGCACTGCTCTTGCGAGCTGTTGTGCCACGGCCAGCGCCGGATAGACGTGGCCGCCGGTCCCGCCGCCAGAAATTAAGACGCGCATAGGCTGGTTTCCTTGATCCAGAAGAGTGGGCATAGCCCCCCTCCTGGCCGTAACGGCTGATGCTCAGCAGGATCCCTGTGGCCCCCAGGGTGGTCACCAGGGAGCTGCCGCCGAAGCTGATGAAAGGCAACGTGACGCCGGTGGGGGGCGCGATGGCCAGGATCACCGCGATGTGCACCATGGCCTGGAGCACGATCAGGGTGGTGATGCCCGTGGCCAGGAGCATCCCGAAGGCGTCCGGCGCCTCCAGGGCGATGCGGAAGCCCCGGTAGGCGAAGAGGGTGAAGAGGAAGATCACCAGGAGGGCCCCCAGGATCCCCAGCTCCTCCCCGATGATGGCGAAGATGTTGTCGGACCAGCTCAGGGGCAGGTTGCCGGGCATCTTCTCCAGGCTGTTGCCGATGCCCACCCCGAAAAAGCGCCCTCGGATCAGGGCCTCCACCGCCTGGGCGATCTGCCACTCCCCGCTGTTCAGGGGGTTGTCCACCGACTGCAGGTAGGCGTTGACCCGGTTGTAGGCGTAGGCGTTGCGGGTGATGATCAGCCAGAAGGTGGCCGCCGTCACCGCGCCGCCCACCAGGAGCTGCTTCAGCTCTGCACCGGCGATGAAGAAGACGATGGCCGCGGTGGAGACGATGAGGACCGTGGTACTGATGTCCGGCTGGGCCACGATCAGGCTGGTCACGATCCCCAGGACCACGCCGAAGGGGATCAGGCCGTAGTTCACGTCCCGGATGCGGTCGCCCTTGGAGGCCAGCCAGGTGCTGATGTAGATGAGCACGATGATTTTCACCGGCTCGCTGGGCTGGACGCTGCCGCCCATCAGGGTGCGGGTGGAGCCCAGCCGCTCCTCGCCCAGGAGGATCACCGCCATCAAGGAGAGGAGGCCCAGGGCCATCAGCGGGATGCTCCAGCGCTCCCAGAAGGTGTAGGGGATGCGGGCCGCCACCACCAGGACCATTGTCCCCAGGGCCAGCCACTGGAGCTGCTTGATGGCGAAGTAGAGGGGGCCGTTGTAGTTGGTCATGGCCCAGGGGTAGCTGGCGCTGAAGACCATGACGAAGCCCAGCATGAGCATGGCCACCACCACGGTGAGCAGGCCCCAATCGTACTCCCGGCTGGCGGTCTGGGAAGTGGTTTTTCGGTTGGTTCGGCTGCTGGATTTGCTGCGTGCACTCACGGCCATCACGTTCCTCGGCGGGGGATGAAATCTCAGGGATTGGCGATTGGCAGACGGACCATTCTGTGTCGGCTGCGGACTTGCGTCGGCTGGGCAACTCGTGGAGAGCGACTCCGGACCGCGACCCCACCGGGCTCAGATCCGGTGGGTCTGAAGCTCCTTGACCAGGCGGCGGAAGTGCTCTCCTCGCTCCTCGAAGTTCTTGTAAGCGTCGTAGCTGGTGCCGCCGGGCGAGAGGAGCACCACGCTGTTGGGCCCCACCACCTGGGCCGCCAGGCTCACCGCCTCCTCCAGCCGCTGGACCACGGCGCAGCTGGGGGCCTGGCTCTGGCAGAAATCCGCCTGGCGCTTCACCGTCTCCACGATCATGGGCCCGGCCTGGCCGAAGCCGATGAGGAAGTTCACCCGGGCCACCACCTCTTGCGCGAACTCGTCCCAGGGCAGATTCTTGTCCTTGCCCCCGGCCAGGAGCACCAGGGTCTGCTCGCCGGGCGGGAAGCTGCGCAGGGCGGCCAGGGCCCGCTCCGGCGCGGTGGCGATGCTGTCGTTGATCCAGGTGACGCCCCCCTCCTGGCGCACGATCTCCAGGCGATGGGGCACCCCTGTGAAGGTGGTGGCCACCCGGGCCATGGCCTCCACCCGGGCCCCGCCCGCGCCGCTGATGGCCGCGGCCGCCAGCAGATTGCTCACGTTGTGGTCCCCTCGCAGCTTCACCGCGTCCCGGGGGCAGATGACCTGGCCCTGGTAGACCAGCTGGCCCTCCTCCAGCCAGGCGCCGGCCCTCAGGGGCTCCTCCCGGCTGAAGAAAACGGGGGGCGTCTCCAGCCCGGCCAACTGCGTCTGGGCCCGGGCCAGGAGCTTGCTCAGCCGCCAGCTGCGGGGCAGCTCCTTGGCCGCCCGGGGCAGGGCCTCATCCCGAGGGGCCAGGCGCTGGGTCACCGGGTCGTCCCCGTTGAGGATCACCCGGCTGCTGGGCTTGAGCTGGGCCAGCAGGTTCAGCTTGACCCCTGCGTAGGCGGCCATGCTGGGGTGCCGGTCCAGGTGGTTGGGTGTCACGTTGAGGATGGCCGCCACGTCTGGCCCCAGCCCGGTCAGCTCCCCGAAGGCGATGGCCGGGTCGAAGAGCTCCAGCTGGAAGCTGCTCAGCTCCAGGACCATCCAATCCTGGGGGCCGATCTGGTCCAGCTGGTGGATGAGGGGCGTGCCGATGTTGCCCCCCACGTGGACCCGGCGGCCCGTCCCAGCCAGGGACTCGGCCAGCATCTGGCCCACCAGGGTCGTGGTGGTGGTCTTGCCACTGCTGCCGGTGATGGCGATGACCGGGCAGGGGGCCAGCTGCAGGGTCAGCAGGCTGTCGTTGCTCAGGGGGATCCCCTGGCGGATGGCCTCCTGGACCAGGGGGATCTGGGGCGGGACGCCGCCGCTCAGGCAGAGGAGATCGCACCCTTCCAGCAGGCTCGAAGGGTGGCCGCCCAGGACCCGCTCCACGGGCAGGCCCTCCAGGGCAGCCAGATCGGCCTGGAGCTTCTCGGCCGGGGCCTGGTCACTCACGGTCACCCGGGCGCCCTGCTCCACGAAGAAGCGGGCCAGGGCTGTCCCTTGCCGGGCCAGGCCGAGGATGACGATTCGTTTCCCCTGAAAAGTTGCCGGGTCCATGGTGCGGTTCCGTGCTGCCGTCTCGTGCTGCTGAAAACACACTGGCTGAGAAACTGGCTGAGAAACTGGCCGAGAAAAACGTCCAGGAAAAATGGCCGGCGAGCGGGTTGCAACGGGTCAGATGAGGGCCAGGGCCACCCCGAGCATCCCGCTCAGGACCCCGACCAGCCAGAAACGTTCCTTCACCTGGGTCTCGCTCCAGCCCAATAGCTCGAAGTGATGGTGCAAAGGCGTCATCTTGAAGATGCGAACGTCCCGGCCCAGGTAGCGGCGGCTCAGCTTGGCCGAGGCCACCTGGAGCATCACCGAGAGGGTCTCGGCCATGAAGACCAGGCCCACCACCGGCAACAGGAGCCACTGGCCGGTCATCAGGGCCACCAGCCCCAGGGTGGCGCCCAGTGCCAGGCTGCCCGTGTCCCCCATGAAGAGCTCCGCGGGATGGGCGTTGAACCAGAGAAAGGCCATCAGCGCCCCCACGATGGTGAAGCAGAAGGCGGCCAGGTAGGTCTGCCGCTGGAGATAGGCGATGACCCCGTAGCTGGCGAAGGCCACCGTGCTGATACTGCCAGCCAGGCTGTCCAGGCCGTCGGTCAGGTTCACCGCGTTGCTCGTCCCCACGATGACCAGGACCGCGATGGGCAGGAAGAGCCAGCCGATGTCCACAAAGTCCTTCACCCCTGGGATGCCCACGTAGTGCAGGTCCGGCGGGCCGAAGTAGAGGACGCTGGCGATGACCGCCGCGAAGATGAACTGGAAAAAGCTCTTCATCCGGGGGCTCATGCCCTCCCCTTTGCCCCGGATGCCCTTGATCCCCTGCCAGTCGTCGATGGCGCCCAGGAGGGAGTAGGAGGCCAGGCAGAAGAAGAGGAGCAGGGTGCTCTGGCCGATGAGGCTCAGGCCCCAGAGATCCGCCACGTTCAGCGCGCCGGTGATGAGCAGGACCGGCACCACGAAGAGCACGCCGCCCATGGTGGGGGTGCCGGTCTTCACCTGGTGGGTGTCCGGGCCCTCGATGCGGATCTGCTTGCCCAGGCCCAGCCGTTTGAGCAGCCGGATCAGGGGGCGGCCCCAGACCACGGCGATGAAAAAGCTGATGGTTCCCAGCGTCAGCGAAAAAGCCATGTTCAGTGTTGCTCCGTCCCAGCCGGGGGATTCTGTCCGGCGCTGATGCCTGCCACGATGCGGTCCATGCCCACGGCCCGGCTGCCCTTCACCAGGACCAGGTCGTCGGGCTGGATGAGCTCCTGCAGACGGTCGATGGCCTGCTCCGCGTCCGCCACCACGTGGAGCCGCTCCGGGGAGAAGCCGCTGGCCTGGGCTTCCTGGCCGATGATCCGGCCCAGCTCCCCCACGGTCACCAGGATGTCGGCCACGGCCGCCGCCCGGATGCCCACCACCTTGTGCCCCTCCTCGGTGTAGCTGCCCAGCTCCCGCATGTCTCCCAGAACGGCGATGCGCCGCCCACCGTTCCGCAGATCCTCCAGCAGGTTCAGGGCGGCCAGGGTGCTGGCAGGGCTGGCGTTGTAGGTGTCGTCCAGGATCCGGCTCCCCCGGATGCCCGGGGTGACCACCAGGCGCAGCTGGCCCTGGATGCTCTGCAGCCCGGCCACGATCTGGCTCCAGTTCAGCCCCTCCACCAGGCCCACGGCCGCGGCCCGCAGCGCCGTGTGGACGCTGTGTCGCCCCAGCAGAGGGACCCGGACGTAGAGGCTTTCCACCTTGCTGTCACCGGCCGGCCGGTAGTGGAAACGGAAGCGGATGCCCTCCAGGCCGGCGCTCTCGATCTCGTCGGCCCAGAGATCGGCCTCGGAGGTCAGCCCGTAGCGGAAGATCCGGGCCTGGGTCTGCTCGGCCATGGCCCGCACCCGGGGATCGTCCCAGTTCAGGACGGCCACGCCCCCGTCCTCCTGGCTGGGCAGGGCCTGGACCAGCTCGGCCTTGGCCTGGGCGATGCGCTCGATGGTGCCCAGGCGCTCCAGGTGGGTGGGGCCCACGTTGGTGATCACCCCGATGTGGGGCCGGGCCAGGCGGCAGAGCGCCCGGATCTCGCCCAACGCGTACATGCCCATCTCCAGGACGGCCCGCTCGTGCTCCGAGCCCAGGCTGAGCAGGGTCAAGGGCAGGCCCTGCTCGCTGTTCAGGTTGCCCGGGTT
>WGCB01000738.1 GCA_015494005.1 Caldilineaceae bacterium | reverse complement strand
GTTGACGGTCATCTCCACGCCCATGACCAGCTCCATCCGCTCCCCGGCCTGGTGGGGTTGACCCTGCTCCTGCCCTACCAGCCCACCACCCGTCTGGCCCTGGTGATCATCGGCGCCTCCCTGCCCCTTTTTGCGGTCACCTCGGTGAGCGAGACCATCTTCCAGGCCGGGGAGCGGATGGAGCTGGTCATGGGCGTGGAGATGACCGTCAACAGCCTGATCCTGGTCCTGAGCCTGCTGGTCCTGTGGCGAGGGGGCACGGTGGTGCACCTGGCCGGGGTGATGGTGGTCACCCAGAGCGTCTCCGCCGCCCTCTGCCTGGCACTGCTGCGCCGCAGCCGCCTCCTCAGTGGGGACGGGCCGGGACGACGCCTGGCCGCCCTGGCCAGGGATCTGCGGGAGCTCCTGGGCCGGGCCGCCCCCTTCTACGGGCTGACCCTGGCCAACGTGCTCCTCCAGCGCCTGGACATCCTGCTCCTGAGCGTGCTGGCCGGGGAGGCCATCACCGGCATCTACAGCGCGGCCTACCTGGTGGTGCGGGTACTCATCATCTTGAGCCAGACTTTCTGGCAGGCCCTCTACCCCACCCTGAGCCGGCTGCGTCACCAGGCCCCGGAACAGTACCGGCGTCTGGCTGTCCTGGGGCTGCGCTACGGGCTGATGCTGCTCCTGCCCGCGGCGGCCCTGGGCGCAGCCACCGGGGACGGCATCCTGGCCCTGCTCTTCTCCGCGGAGGGCTACCAGGCCTCGGTGCCCGTCTTCCGGGTGCTGATCTGGACCGCGCCCCTCTTCTTTATCAGCACCTACGCGGTGAACCTGCTCCTGGTGGAGCGGCTGCCTGGCCAGAGCCTCTTCATCGTGGGCGCCCATCTGCTGGCCTTGGTGCTGCTCCTGCCGCCCCTGGTGCGGACCGGCCAGGCCCTGGGCGCGGCGGCCGCCATGACCGGCGCCATCGCCGTGAGCATGGTGACCGGCCTGCTTCTCCTGCGCGGCATCCGGGCGCCCCTGGGTGAAGGGCGTCCCTTCCTTGCCCTGCTCCTGGCGGCTGGCGTGGCCCTGGCGGTGGCCTCCCTGGCGCCTCTGGCCTGGCCCCTGCGCCTCCTCCTGGGTGGGGTGGCCTACCTGGCCGGGGTCTGGTGGAGCGGTGTCCTGGCTGCCTCGGATCTCCTGCTCTTCCGCAAGGCCCTTCAGCGCTGAGGCCGGAGCCGGATAATTTTCCATCCCCATTTGCCAACTCTTTCCACCCATGCGATAATTAAGGGGAACATTCCTGAAGGCCCATTCCCCCGCCAATTATCCGCCACCTGTCTGCGAAACGGTTGCCAATCGACTGCCCCATCCATCACTGCCTGTGCTCCACCGAGGAATTGGCAGGATCCGATCCAAACGCGAGGAGGAAGTGTATGTCCAAACGATATTCAGCGCTTTTTGTGGGAGCAAGCCTTATCCTGTCGCTTCTCATTTTTGCTGGCTGCTATCCTTTTCAAGGTGACGTCACCCTGCTCCTGACGCCTGTCCCCACGGGGACGCCCAATCCAGCGGTGGTGGCCACCGCCCAGGCCCTGGAGCAGCAGGAAGCGGCCATGGCCGAGAAGGAAGCCAGCGAGTCCGGGCAGGCCGAGGAAGGCGAAGCCATGGCCGGTGAAGCCGCCATGGGCGCCAAAGGTGTGGTCACAGCCCGCTCCTTGCGGGTGCGGAAGGGCCCCGGCACCGACACCGAGGTGGTGGCCGGCTTGCGGGAGGGCACGGAAGTGACCATCCTGGGCCGCAACGGCGATGGCACCTGGCTTCAGATCCAGGTGCCGGACGTGGAGACCACCGGCTGGGTGGCCGCGGAGTTCATCCAGACCGACGCGGACCTGGCGGCTCTGCCTGTGACGGCTCCGGGTGAGGAGATGGCTGCAGAGGCCCCGGCCAAGGAAGAAGAGGCGGCCATGGAGGAGGCCGCGCCTGTGGCCGTGGTGGAGGTGGAGGATCAGCCCATCGTCCACAGCGCGGTGGTGGTGAAGAAAGTGGTCACGCCTCAGAAGGGTTGGATCGTGATCCACGCGGACAAGGATGGCTCCTTCGGCCCGGTCATCGGCCATGCCCCGGTCTGGGAAGGGACGAACACGGACGTGGTGGTGCCCATCGATCCCAGCCAGGCCACGGAGACCCTCTACGCCATGCTGCATCTGGACGAGGGCGAGCCCAACCGCTACGAGTTCCCGGGCCCGGACGTGCCGGTGATCGTGGACGGCGCTCCCCTGGCCCCGGCCTTCCAGGTGACCGGCGGCCTGCCCGAGGCAGCCATGGAGGAAGCCCCGGCTGCTGAGGCCCCCGCTGAGGAGGCCGCTCCGGCCGAGGAAGCGGCCATGGAGGGCCCGGTGGCTGTGGTGGCAACCCGCTCCCTGCGGGTGCGCCTGGCTCCAGAGATGGATGCGCCGGTGGTGGCGGGCGTCAAGGAAGGCGAGCGCTATCCCATCGTGGGGCGCACGCCGGACAACGCCTGGCTGCAGCTCAAGATCCCCGGCGTGGAGGGTCCGGCCTGGGTGGACGCAGAGTTCGTGAAGGTGGAAGGGGACCTGTCCGGCGTGCCCACCAACGAGCCCTTGGGCATCGTCACGGTGACCACCGGCGGCCCCCGGCTGCGGGTGCGCAGCGCCCCCTCCCTGGATGCGCCCATCGTGGGCTACGTCCTGGACGGCCAGCGCTTCACCGCCCTGGAGATGAGCTCCGACGGCAAGTGGGTCAAGCTGGTCATTCCGCGCCTGGAAGGGGAGACCTGGGTCTCCGCCGACTACGTGACCTTCGACCCCGTCGAGGAGTAGCCTCGCGGGGGACAACGCAAGCAGTGGAGGCCGTCTCGTCAACGAGGCGGCCTCTTTCTGTGGCGGGCTTGCTGTGTTTGAAGGGGCAGGTTTCTTGAAAAGGCAGGGGCGCTCAGGGGGCGGGAGACTCTGGCCGCTCCGCATCTTCCTCGGGAAGGAGCCCCTGGAGGAGGCTGCCCCGGCCCAGCAGGCCCAGCAGTCGCCCCTCGCGGTCCACCACGGGCAGCCGCTTGATGCCGTGCCGGAGCATGAGCCCCAGGGCCTCTTCCAGGGGCGTCTCCGGCGTGACAGTGATGGCCGGGGCACTCATGAGCTGGGCCGCGGTCTCGTGGCTGGGCGGCAGGGGCGTGGACGGCTCTCCCCGGCTGGTGAACAGGCCAGCGAGCCGGCGCAGCAGCCCTGGACGGACCGCCTCCCCGCTGCGGCGCAGGAGATCCCCGTCGGTGATGATGCCCAGGACGTGGCCCTCCGGGTCCGTGACCACCACCCGGCGCTGGGCGCTCTGCTCCAGGGTGCGGATGATCTCCTCCAGGCTGGCGTCCGGCCCCACCGTGGGCACGTCCCGGCGCATGAGGTCGGCCACGGTCTGCCCCTGGCGAGGCGGGATGGCCTGGACTTCCCCCAGAGGCTGGTGATGCTCCACAGCCCGGAGCACGTCCACCCGGCTGATCAGCCCCACCAGCCGCCCCTCATGGTCCACCACGGGCAGTCGCTTCAGGTGATGGCGGGCCATGCGCTGGGCCGCGGCCCGCACCGGCTCCTGGGCCTGGGCCCGGACCACCTCCCGGGTCATGATCTCCTGGGCGGTGAGCCCCTGGCGGCGCAGGGCGTCCAGTTGCGCCTGGAGCGTCTCCGGGGTGAGGGAGCCCAGCAGATCCAGCCGAGCGGCCAGGCCGGCCCGGCGCAGGAGATCCCCGTCGGTGATGATGCCCAGCAGATGGCCCTGGGCGTCCACCACGGGCAGGCTGCGATGCCCGCGCTTCAGGAGTAGGGTCACCAGCTGGTCTACAGGTGTCTCCGGGGAGACGGTGGTCACCTCCCGGCGCATGACCTGACTCACTGGCTGGTCCAGGGGATCCTCCTGGCGGCCGGGCGCGTACTGGATCACCCGCACCTCCTCCAGGGTGATGAGCCCGTCGTCCACCATGCGCCGCACCTGGGGCAGGAGCCGCTCCACCCGCTCGGGCAGGTCCACCCACTCCAGCTTCACCGGCAGGTCCGTGGAGAGGGTGACGATGGTGGCGGTGTGGATGCGGCTGTGGGCCCCGAAACCGGCCAGGCCTCGGGTCACCGTGGCGCCGGAGGCCCCTTCCTTGCGCAGGAACTCCAGCAGGGCCATGTAGAGGGGCTTGCCCCGGTGCTGGTCGGACTCGCCGATGTAGATGGAAACCCGCAGGGCCTTGCCTTGGATCTGCACGGAGCGTCTCCTTTCAACGGAGCTGCTGGGCCAGGAGAACTCCCAGGAGGGCGAAGAGCAGCCCCACCAGGTTGTTGCCCAGGACGTTGGCCAGCCCCAGCCAGAGGCTGCCTTCCCGGAAGAGGGCCAGGCTCTCCACCGCGTAGGAGGAGAAGGTGGTGTAGGAGCCGAAGAAGCCCACGGCCAGGACCAACCGCCATTCTGGGCTCAGGTTCAGGCGGCCAGTGGCCAGCGTGAGGAGGAAGCCCAGGAGCAGGCTGCCGGTCACGTTGACCAGGAAGGTGCCGTAGGGGAAGGTGGCGCTCAGTCGGCCGGCCCAGAGCCCCACCAGGTAGCGGGCGTTGGCTCCCAGTGCAGCGCCCAGGGCCACCAGCAGAAACCGGTTCAACTGCCATCTCCTGGGGGTGTGGCGGTGGGCTCTGGCGCGGAGAGTTCAGGCAGATCCCCGATCCATTCCTGGTAGAGGCGATCCACCACGGTGGGGTTGAACTTGCGCGCCAGCTTCAGGATGTCCTCTGGGCCCACGATCTGGTAGCGGTAGTCCTGCACGTATTCCTGGAGGAATTTCTCGAAGGTCACATCGCCCAGCCCCTGGCGCAGGGCGTCGTAGAAGAGGGCGCCCTTGCCGTAGACCACCGCCTCGTACTGGCTGCTGCTGGCGTAGCCCATCACCGGCAGGTTCAGGGGGGCGTCCCCGCCTCGGGCCTGCAGGGCGGTGATCACGTTCTGCCAGCGCTGCACCTGGAGCCGCCGAGCCGTGGCCGTGCCTCCCAGGGCATCGTAGTAGATCTTGGTGGAGTACTCGGCCAGCCCCTCGTCGATCCAGGGGAAATTCACCGGGTCGTTGTGGACCTGGAGGTACCACCACTCGTGGGCCACCTCGTGGACCGTGCGCAGCTCCAGCTCGTCCTGGTAGCGGCCGTAGAGCCCCACCCCTAGCTCCAGAAGCTGGGGATACTCCATGCCCCGGAAGGAGAGGGGCGCGGCGGCCACCCGCAGGTCCCGGTAGGGGTAGGGACCGAACTTGTCGCTGAAGACCCGCAGGGCCGTGGCCGCGTACTGGAGAGCCCGCCGGCCGTTGGCCTCCTGGCCCGGCAGCCAGTAGGAGACAACCCGGGTGCCGTAGGCCTCGGTGGAGGCGCTCTGGTACTCGGGGCTGGCCAGGATGGTGAACTCCCGGTTGGGCCCGGTGACCCAGACGTGCCGGGACTGGCTCGCCCCGGTCTCGGCGTCGGTGACCAGGGTGCTGGTGACCAGGGTGCCGCTGGTCACAGGGACCAGATCGCTGGGCAGGGTGGCCGTCACCACGAAGAGGGAGGCCAGGTTGAAGGCCGCGTCCCCCCGCACCGTCCCTTGATCCAGCCACCAGCGCCCGCTGCCCAGGACCGGCCCCTCCTGGTAGACGGCCAGGGAGGGATAGAAGAGGGGCAGGTTCAGCATGCCCTGGCTCAAGCCGAAGAGCCGGTAGGCCTGGGGGAGGTCCTCGTCCCAGTTTGGGATGGCCAGGGTCCAGCTCAGGTCGATGCGGGCTTCCTGATCCGGGAGGAGGGCCACCGGCAGGTCGATGCGGGCTGCGCTGCCCTGGGCCAGGTAGGAGAAGGTGGCCGTCTCGCCGTCCACGGTCACGCTGGTCAGGGCCAGCTCGCCCCCGTACTGCTCCAGGGAGGGGTAGAGGCGAAAGACCACGTAGGTCCAGGGGTCCGCGCTGGTGTTGGGGACCAGGATGGAGCCGCTGCCGCGCAGCTGGGTCAGTTCCGGGTCCAGGGTGATGGTCAGATCGTAGCGAGGCACAGGGCCCAGGTCATCCAGCTGGGCCTGGGTGGTGGGCTTCATGGCGGGCCGGTAGCGGGCGTAGGGATCCGGTGGGGGTGGCGGCTCCGCCATCACGCAGGCCGCGGCCAGGACGCCCACCCACAGGGGCAGGCTCCAGAGCAGGGCCAGCCGGACGGCTCGGAACAGGCGTGGATTGGGGTGTGGGAGCCAGGGACGCAAAGGCTTCATGGCATGGGTGCAGGGGTGCAGGCGCTCTCGACAGTTGCACTCGAACGGTCACCGAGGCAGGGGGTTTACGACCGCTTGAGCGTGTCCAGTATAGCACGCATGCCGGAGCCGGGGCAACGAGGAGCGGATTCGTGTGCGGATCCGGCATGGCGCCAGGCCGCGCTGCCCTGGGTTGCCAGATTGGACGCGGCACGGGCTATGCGGCGAAAATGTCTGGGGGATGCCGGGGCTCCCAGCGGCGCCTGTAGGCGCGCCTCCCTGCCTCAGCCGGGCTCCGCCCCTGGCTCCTGGGCCCTGGCCAGGAAGCGGCGGACCAGGGCCATGCCCAGCCCGGCGCCGGCCAGGTCCACACCCAGGTCGAAGAGCTCGTCGCCCCCGGGCGCTCGCTGCTGGCTGAGCAGCTGGATGCCCTCCTGAAGCAGGGCCACGGCCAGGATCAGCCCCAGGATCCGCGCGACGCCCTGCCAGCTGGGACGCAGGTTGGCTCTGGGGAAAAGGCTGGTGAGGAGCACCGCGGCCAGCACGCCGTAGAGAAACGAGTGCATGGCCACGTGCATCCAGGCCGGGCCGAAGAGGGTGTTGAAGATCGCTTCTCCCCTGGCGGAGAAGCGAACGAACCAGGCCGCGGGGAAGAGGATGCCCGCGATCCAGAAGAGCAGGAAGAGGATGCGTTTCATTGTGGCCTCCCGGCAGGTTGGAGGGATGCGCGTCCCGGGTTCAGGATAGTCCGCGGGGTCAGTCCATGCTGCCGCTGACCCCACCGGAAAGCATAGTCTCCCCTGCCGCTGCCTGCACCCACATCCGCCGGACCGATCCCTTCCTCTTTCCCCACGCTGTGCGCTGGCCCGATCCGCCGCTGGACCGAAAAACACGCCGCCAGGACGAGGGCCGGTCGGGGTTCCCAGCGGCCAGGGCCTCAAAAAGAGGCACGCCCGAGCTCAGCGCTCGAACGTGCCTCCCCTCGGATGAAGGTAGAGGGTCAGGTGAAGGTGGGAGGTTGCGTCGGCGCTAGTTCCCTGGAGGAGCGTCCACCGGCCCGTTGAACTCCATGACGGAGAAGACGCCGCCCTGGGGATCCTGGATCACCGCAAAGCGGCCCATCTCCCCGGCGGCGGTGGGCGGGACCATGACCGTGCCGCCCAGCTCCTGGACCGTGGCCACCGCGGCGTCCACGTCTTCCACCATGAAGTAGACCGTCCAGTTGGGCGGCACCGGCCCCCAGGATTCCTGGATGGCCATCATGCCAGCCTGCATCCGGCCGTCACTCTTCACCACCACGTAGCCGTTCTCCTCCACCTGGTAGCTCCAGCCGAAAACCTTGGCGTAGAACGCCTTGGCTCTCTCGATATCCCGGGTGTGGAGCTCGTTCCAGACCAGAGTGTTGGGCTGGTTGACCAGGGCCGCGCCGATGTGGGCTTTGGGCTGCCAGACGCCGAAGGTGGCTCCCGTGGGATCTTGGCCCATGATCATGCGGCCGGCCGACTCGATGTCCATGGGCGGCAGGAGCAGGGTTCCGCCCGCCTCGGTGACCTTGGCGGCCGTCGCCTCCACATCGCTCTCTTTGACGTAGGATGTCCAGTGGGTGGGGATGCCCTGGGTCTGCATGTCTGGGGGCATTGAGCCGATCCCGGCCACGTCCTTGCCGCCGATCTTGGCCATGGCGTAGACCGCACCCGAGGCCGAGGGCTGGTCGTCGAACTCCCATCCGAAGAGGCCGCTGTAGAAGGCCTTGGCGCCAGCCAGATCCGTGGTGACAACGTCGACCCAGCAAAAGATGCCGTCTGGGTAATGGGTCACAACCTGCATGGTCCATTCTCCTTTCGTAGAGACGTGCGGTCGGCACACGTCGTTGCGCAGCCCCACTATACCACAAATAGAACATTTGGTCTATTTGCGGGACTGTGCGAAAATTAGGCCCGGGATGGATGCCAGGGCTGTTCGGAGGCAAGCTTCTATGAGAACGTACTGGATTCGAGGTGGACCATGACAGGTCTCCTAGTGGGAGTGGTCTTCCTGCTGCTGATGGCCGGGGCTGCCCTCTGGTGGCTGGGGCGGCGACAGCGCCAGGCCACGGGCCTGCCCCCTGGGGAGGTGATCTACGAGGATGTGGGGATCCGGGAAGAGGTGCGCCAGCCCCTGATCAGCCGCCGCTACGGCCTGGTGGGACGGCCCGACTACCTGGTGATGGTCCAGGAAGGCTCTCGCCGCCTGGCCATCCCTGTGGAGGTGAAGAGCCGGGCCCGTCCGGCCCAGCCCTTCCGCAGCCACGTGCTCCAGCTGGCCACCTACTGCCTGCTGGTGGAGGACCTGCACAAGGTGCGGCCCCCCTACGGGCTGATCCGCTACGCGGACGCCACGGTGCGCATCCCCTTCACCGAGGAGCTGCGGGCCCAGGTCCTGGCCGCCGCGGACGCCATCCGCCGGGCCCGGACCGCGCCGGATGTTCCCCGCCAGCACCAGGATCCCCGGCGCTGTGCGGGCTGCAGCTATCGCAAGGCCTGCGGTCAGGAGGCTCTGGTCTGAGGGAAGGGCAGGGAGAGCGGGGCGTTCGGGGCGGCGCCTGCCTGGCCCAGCTCCAGGCGCAGCAGATCTCGGGGGGCGTCCAGGTCCAGGGTCAGCCCGGGGGTGCTCACCACTTCCACGGCGAGCCCCCGATCCTGGGCCAGCCGCCAGTGGCGCCAGCAGCTGTCCGGGCCGAAGCGGAAGGGGATGGCGCCGGGCGGGCGCAGCAGGAGGGCATTGGTGCCGCCGTCGTCGCTGGGGGCCATGACCGCCCGGTCTGGGCCTTCCAGCCCCCGCCGGTAGAGGAGGCGCACGTCCTCCGGGGTGAGGAGGGGCAGGTCCGCGGGGAGGACCAGGACCGCGTCGGCGCCCTGGGCCCGGGCGAACTCCTGGGCCTGGGTCAGGGCCTGGTTCAGGCTCGGCTCCCCTGGCCCGTCCGGGGAGGGGCTTCGGCGTTCCCGGAGCAGGTGCACCCGGCCGTCTTCCGATTGGATCAGCGCCTGGGGATCTGGGCTGATCACCACCACACCGGCCAGCTCCGGGACCTGGCCCGCCACCCAGAGGACGTGCGCCAGAAGCTGGCGGCTGAGCCGGGCTCGATCCCGAGCGGAGAGGGCCTTGGCCAGACGGCTCTTGCCCTGGTGGAAGGGCTTGACCGGCACGATGAGCCAGAGGTCCATGTGCGAGGCAGCGCTCATGGGGCCTCGCCCAGGTCCGACGGCTGGCCGGAGAGCTCCTGGGCCAGGGTGCGGGCGAAGGCCAAGATCTCCCGGGCCAGGCGCTCCTTGGAGGCCGTGTCCGTCATGATGGTGTCGGTGACCAGGGTGGGCAGCACCACCGCCTCCTCCAGGGCCGCGTCTCGTTCGTCCAGGACGAAGCCATCCAGGAGATCCCCGTAGTGATCCACCACGGTCAGCGGGCTGCTCATCTCGCCCAGCTCTCGCATCATCTTGGCGGCTGGGCCTTTCAGCGCCTGGCCGGCCACGATGGGCGTGACGGCCAGCTTGGGCACCGGCAGCGCCCGCAGGCGTTGGCGCATGTCCGCCACGCTCAGGATGGGGTCGATGCTCAGGTAGGGGTTGCTGGGGCAGAGGACGATGAGGTCGGCCTGGGCCAGGGCCTCCTCCACGCTGGCGGGGATCCGGGCCTTGTCCGCGCCCACGAAGGTCAGGTCCACCAGGATGGGCTCGCACTGGCGACGCACGAAGTAGTGCTGGAAGGGCAGGTCCCCCTCGTCCGTGTGGACCAGGGTGTGGACCGGGTCGTCGCTCATGGGCAACACCTGGGTGGGGATGCCCCACATGCGCCGCAGCCGGGCGGTGATCTCCGTCAGGGGGAGGCCCTGGCGCAGCCACTCCGTGCGCCGCAGATGGGTGGCCAGGTCCCGGTCGCCGATGCGGAACCAGACCTCGCCCCCCAGCTTCTCCATCTCGTTCAGCACCGTGAAGCTCTCGTCCGCCCGTCCCCAGCCCGTCTCCGGGTTGTGGATCCCGGCCAGGTTGTAGATGACCGTGTCGATGTCCGGGCAGATGTGCAGCCCCCAGTGCTCGAAGTCGTCCCCGGTGTTGACGATGACCGTCAACCGGCCCGGGGGCAGCGCGGCCTGGAGCCCGGTGGCCAGCTTGGCCCCGCCCACGCCGCCGGCCAGGGCCACCACGTGGAGGGCGTCTGTCCTGGGAGAGTTCATGCTCACTCCTCGTCTGTTCCGCAGCTCAGTCATCCGGTGTTGCCTCGGCTGCTCCTCACCGCCAGACCACCCGGCTTTCCAGGGGCTCCCGGGTCTGCTCCCGGCTCTCCGCGGGGTAGCCCAGGGTGATGAGGGCCTGGGGCTGCCACTCCTCGGGCAGGCTGAGGACCTCTCGCACCAGCTCTGGGACGAAGAGCGGAGCGCACATCCAGCAGCCGCCCAGCCCGTAGTGGTGGGCCGCCAGGAGCAGGTTCTGGCAGGCCAGGGCCGTGCTCTGGATGGCCATGGTCTGCTCGGCCTGAGCCCGGGCTGGATCGTCGTAGTGGTCCATGTCCTCCATGGTGAGGCTGGCCAGGATCAGAGCGCCGGCTGTGGTGATGCGGGTGTGGCTGATGGCGATGCGCCGCTCGATGAACTCCGGGTCCAGGCCGTCCGCGGCCATGTCCTGGCGCCAGCGAGCGGCCATGCGTAGGCTGAGGGCGGCTTTCAGGTCCGGGTTGATCACCACGCAGAAACGCCAGGGCTGGCGGTTGTGGGCAGAGGGCGCCCAGATGGCGGCGGAGAGCAGCTTTTCCAGGAGGGCTCGGGGGACAGGGCGGCCGTCGTAGCGGCGGATGGAGCGGCGGCCCTGGATCAGATTCCAGAAGTCCGCTTCCCGGTCCCGGCTCTCCAGAAGTCGATGGGTGTTGCCCAAAGTTGCGTCGTTCATATTCGTCTGTCCCTGGTGGTGCTGGGATTATAGCACGTCCCCCCAGCGTACCCGAAACTTGCCTTGACGCTCGAGTTTGTTCCAGTGTAGAATGAGGCCACCCTCATTTGTCTGACAACTCCTGTTCCACTCCCACGAGCCCAAGGAGGTCTCACTTCATGGCTGAACATGCTTCCCAGAAATACACGCGAGTGGCTCTCTACCTCCAGGACAAGCACCCCATCCGGGAGGGCATGGAGTACGCCAAATACGCGGAGGAGAAGGGCTTCGAGGCGGTCTGGCAGGCGGAGAGCCGGCTGGTGCGGGATGCCATCGTGCCCATGGCCGCCTACGCCGCGGTGACCGAGCGCATCAAGGTGGGCTCCGGCGTGATCAACAACTGGACCCGGAACATTGGGCTCCTGGCCGCCTCTTTCCTGACCCTGGACGACCTGGCCCCCAACCGCATCATCTGCGGCATCGGCGCCTGGTGGGATCCCCTGGCTCGGCAGGTGGGCATCCAGCGGCGCAAGCCTCTGAAGGCCATGCGGGAGACGGTGGAGGTGCTGCGCCGCCTGCTCAACATGGAGACCGTCACCTTCCACGGCGAGTTCCACCACGTGGACAACATCAAGCTGGACGTGGTCCACGGCCGCAAGGAGCCCCGGAACGTGCCCATCATGATCGGCGCCACCGGCCCCAAGATGATGGAGCTCACCGGTGAGATCGCCGACGGCGCGGTGCTCAACTACTGCGTGCCGCCGGAGTACAACCACCAGGCCCTGGAGCACCTGGAGCGGGGCGCGCGCAAGGCCGGCCGCACCCTGGACGACATCGACCGGCCCCAGCTGGTGGTCTGCTCCGTCCACGAGGACCGGGAGACGGCCCTCAACGGCGCCCGGGAGCTTCTCACCCAGTACCTGGCCCAGCAGCCCCACATCGCCAAGGCCAGCGGGGTCAAGCCGGAGGTGGTGGAGAAGATCCAGTCCATCCTGGGCTGGCCGGCCACCCAGGAGCAGATCCGCCAGGCCATGCCCCTGGTCCCGGACGAGCTGGTGGACCGGATCACCGCCAGCGGCACCCCGGAGGAGGTGAAGGCCAAGGTCCGCCGCTACGTGGAGAACGGCGCCACCTGCCCCATCCTCTACCCCCTGGGGGATGTGAAGCTCATGATCGACACCTTCGCCGACGGGTACTGAGCCAAGATGGAGCGACGGCGTGGAAAGTGACCCCCGGGCCGCGTTCCGCGTTTTCCCCTGTCTCGGCCTCGCCTTTTGCGCCTTTCTGCTCTAAAATCAGAGGGGGCGCCTGGGCAGGCATGTCCACCACCCTTCAACCGCCACACCGCCACGGGGATCCCTCATGATCGTCCGCGAAATGCCCGACGACCAGCTGCTCTGCGTCTTCCAGACCACCCATGCCCTCATGGCGGAGCAGTTCGTCCGCTACTGGGGCAACGATGACTTCGAGCGACCGACCCCCTACGATCTGGTGATGGTCGCGGTAGGCCAGCACGACAACGGCTGGTACGAATGGGAGCGCAAGCCCCTGCTGCGCCCGGATGGCGTGCCCATGGACTTCCTCCACTACCGGGACGTGCAGGGCAAGGCCCAGCTGTGGCAGCGCAGTGTGCGCCGGAGCTGGGCCCAGCATCCCTACGCGGGGGTGCTGGTGGCCCGGCACGCGGCCCTCCTCTACGAGCTGGCCCTGGACCTGTGGGAGTACAGCCCGGAGGATCAGGCGGTGATCCGGGAGTTCGTGGCCATGTCCCAGGAGCTCCAGGCCACCACCCGGGAGCTCTTCGCGGACATCCCGGAGCTGCGTCGAGCCATGGATCCTCTGGCCGTGGAGGCCAACACCCGCCTGCTCCAGTTCGGGGACCGGGCTTCCCTGCAGCTCTCCATCCCCTGGTCGGCGGAGACCACCCTCACCTGCTGCCCCACGGACGACCGGGGCGGCTACACGGAGATCCGCATGCGCTTCGACGAGGAGCACATCACGTTCGACCCCTGGCCCTACCACGTGGACCAGTTCCAGGTGGCCCTGGAGGGCTATCTCCTGCCCCAGCGCACCTTCCGCAGCGAGACCGAGTACCATCAGGCGCTCCTGACGGCGCCCTTCTACCGCCGCACCTGGATCGTCCAGCCGGCGGGCTGAACCTCGGCGTCTTGAGGCCCGAGGGCAGATCGGAGGGCGGCCCGGATGCGCCCCTCTTTCGGAGGACTGAGCATGTATCGATTCTACCTTTCCCCCACCTCCCTGGACGAGGCCCTGGCCCTGAAAGCCCAGCACGGCGAGACGGGACGGGTCATGGCCGGCGGCACGGACCTGCTCCTGGAGCTGGAGCGGGGCGTCCGCCGGGCCCCGGACGGCCGGGAGCTAGGCATCATCGACCTGACCCGGGTCCCTGGCCTGGCGGAGATCCAGGAAGCGGACGGCTGGATCCACCTGGGCCCCCTGGTCACCCACAACCAGGTGGCGGCCAGCCCGACCATCGCCGCCCACGCCTTTCCCCTGGCCCGGGCCTGCTGGGAAGTGGGCGCCCCTCAGATCCGCAACCGGGCCACGGTGACGGGCAACATCATCACCGCCAGCCCGGCCAACGACTCCCTGCCGCCCCTCTACGCCCTGGAGGCCCAGGTGACACTGGCCAGCGCAGCCCGGGGCGAGCGCACCCTGCCCATCGCCCAGTTCATCACCGACTTCCGCCAGGTGGACCTGGCCCCGGACGAGATCCTGGTCCGCATCTCCATCCCCAAGCTGGAGGCGGACGCCCGGGGCAGCTTCATCAAACTGGGGCTGCGCCGGGCCCAGGCCATCAGCCTGGTCAACGTGGCCGGGGTGCTGGCGCTGGCGGAAGGGGGCCAGGTGGTGCGTCGAGCCGCCATCAGCCTGGGCGCGGTGGCCCCCACCATCGTCCGGGCAGAGGCGGCGGAGGCCTTCCTGGCCGGGAAGCCCCTGAGCGAGGAGGTGATCCAGGAGGCGGCTCGCCTGGCCGTGGAGGCGGCCCGGCCCATCGACGATCTGCGGGCCACGGCCGCCTACCGCCGGGCCATGGTGGCGTCCCTCACCGCCCGGCTGCTGCGCCAGATCCGGGACGGCCAGGAGCGGGCCGGCTGGCCGGAGCGCCCCGTCACTCTCTGGGGCGAGACGGCGGGGCGCTGGCCGGTGAGCTTGGTGGCTGCCCCCAGCTCGGAGATCCCCAACCTGCCCACCACGGTCAACGGACAGCCGGTGCACCTCCCCGGCCAGATGACCCTGCTGGACAGCCTGCGGGCGGCGGGTTTCCCCGGCGTCAAGGAGGGCTGCGCGGAGGGGGAGTGCGGCGCCTGCACCGTCTTCCTGGATGGCATGGCCGTCATGGCCTGCCTGGTCCCTGCGGAGCGGGCCGCGGGCAGCCAGGTGGTCACCGTGGAGGGGCTGGGGGATCCCGGGCATCTGCACCCGGTGCAGCAGGCCTTCGTGGAGAGCGGCGGCGTCCAGTGCGGCTACTGCACGCCGGGCTTCATCATGAGCAGCGCCAAGCTCCTGGAGGAGCGGCCCCGGCCCACCCGGCTGGAGGCCCAGGAAGCCCTCACGGGCAACTTCTGCCGCTGCACCGGCTACCGCAAGATCCTGGATGCGGTGGTCCAGGCCGGCCAGCTGGCCAGTGACATGCCCCGGGAGGGGGACGCCTAGACAGGACGTCAACGCCCGACTTTTCAGCGAATTTTCTCGCCTCACGGGAGTGGGATCATGAGAGCAGTGGGAAGCAGCATCCCTCGAGTGGATGCGGTGGACAAGGTGACCGGCCTGGCCCCCTATCCCGGGGACATCGACCTCCCCGGCCAGGCCTGGATGAAGATCGTTTTCGCCGGGGTGCCCCATGCCCGCATCACCCGGCTGGACGTGAGCCGGGCCCAGGCTGCACCCGGGGTCATCGCCGTCTTCACCGCGGCGGACGTGCCGGTGAACGAGTACGGCCTCATCATGCCCGACCAGCCGGTGCTCTGCGGCCCGGGCAGCACGCCCCAGGCCCAGATCGTGCGCTGGGAGGGGGATCACGTGGCCCTGGTGGTGGCCGAGACCCAGGCCCAGGCCGAGGCCGCGGCCAAGCTGGTGGCGATGGAGTACGAGGAGCTGCCCGTCGTCACGGATCCCTTCCAGGCCCTGGAGCCCGACGCGCCCCTCCTCCATCCGGAGGAGTTCCCCTTCCCCTACGGCCAGCGGGACCGCCGCTCCAACCTGCTCCTGGCCTATCGCCTGCGCCGGGGGGACGTGGAGGCGGCCTTCGCCCAGGCGGACGTGATCGTGGAGGCGGAGTACCGCACCCAGGCCGCGGAGCACGCCTACCTGCAGCCCGAGGCTGGCCTGGCCTATGTCCGGGAGGATGGGCGCATCGAGGTGATCGTGGCTGGCCAGTGGATGCACGAGGACCGGGCCCAGATCGCCCACGCCCTGGGCCTGCCCGAGGAGCAGATCGTGGTCCGCTACCCGGCCATCGGCGGGGCTTTCGGCGGCCGAGAGGACATGTCCGTGCAGATCGTCCTGGCCCTGGCCGCCTGGAAGACGGGCCGCCCGGTGAAGACCGTCTGGAGCCGGGAGGAGTCCATCATCGGCCACCACAAGCGGCATCCCTTCGTCATCAAGGCCAAGTGGGGCGCCACCCGGGAGGGCAAGATCGTCGCCGCGCAGATGGACGTGACCAGCGACGCGGGGGCCTACGCTTACACCAGCACCAAGGTCCTGGGCAACGCCACCCTCATGTGCCTGGGCCCCTACGAGATCCCCAACGTGCATGTGGACGCCCGCACCGTCTACACCAACAACTGCCCCAGCGGCGCCTTCCGGGGGTTCGGCGCGCCCCAGGGCCACTTCGCCGCGGAAGGCCAGGTGAACAAGCTGGCTGCCGCCCTGGGCATGGATCCGGTGGAGATCCGCCGCCGCAACGCCCTGCGGGAGGGCTCCATCCTGGCCACGGGCAGCGTTGTCCCCGCCGGCTGCACCGCCCTGGACGTCCTGGAGGAGGCGGCTCGCCGCGCGGCCGAGAGCCCGCCGGAGCCCCCGGTCACCCTGCGCACTTCCCTGGACGCGTCCCGGCGGCGGGTGGCCCAGGGTCGGGGCCTGGCCCTGAGCTTCAAGAACGTGGGCTTCAGCCTGGGCTTCCCCGAGCACTGCCATGCCTGGGTGGAGATCCACGGGGAGGCGGAGATGGAGCGGGCCGTGGTGGGCTGTGTGGGCGCGGATGTGGGCCAGGGCGCGCATACCGTCTTCGCCCAGTTCGCAGCGGACGCCCTGGGTTTGCCCGTGGAGAAAGTGGAGCTGCGGGTGGAGGACACGGATGTAACTGGCTCCAGCGGCAGCAGCTCGGCCAGCCGCATGACCTTCATGGCTGGCAACGCCATCCTGGGGGCGGCCCAGCGGGCCCTGCAGGCCTGGGAGGACGAGGAGCGACCCGCCCGGGCCGAGTTCGTCTTCCATCCCCGGCCCACCACTCCCTATGATCCCCAGACCGGGGCCAGTGACCCCAACATCACCTACGGCTACTGCGCCCAGGTGGCGGACGTGGAGGTGGACCTGGAGACGGGGCACGTCCTGGTGAAGCGGCTGATCAGCGTCAACGACGTGGGCAAGGCGGTCAACCCCCAGCAGGTGGAGGGGCAGATCGAGGGAGCGGTGGCCCAGTCCGTGGGCTGGACCCTGCTGGAGAACTTTGTCCAGGAGAACGGCCGGGCGGTGACCCAGCGGCTGAGCACCTACCTGATCCCCGGGGTGGCGGACGTGGTGGAGGAGATCGTGCCGGTGATCCTGGAGCTGCCGGATCCCCAGGGTCCCCTGGGAGCCCGGGGCATGGCTGAGATGCCCTTCATCCCCACTGCGCCGGCCATCGCCGCGGCCCTCCACGACGCCATCGGCGTCTGGTTCGACGAGCTGCCCATCACTCCGGAGCGGGTGTGGCAGGCCCTGCGCGAGAGGCAGCCATGATCCGCTTCCTGGATGTGATGGTGGACGCCCTCTGGGTCCTGGGCCTGGCCGGGCTCTTCGCCACCTTCAGCTACATGGACTGGTACCGGCGTCCCCGACGCTGGCGCTGGAACGACACCTGGAACCGGCCCCGGATGCTCGTGCCCCTGAACCTGAGCCTGGCCCTCTTCAGCCTGGGGCTGGCCCTGAACAGCGTCACCGGGTACCGGCCCGCGCCTTGGTGGGAAACGGCCACCTGGGGTATCATGACAGTGGTCTTCCTCTGGCAGGTGGTGATCTACTGGCGGGAGGGCCGTCAGCGGGGCTGGGACGAGGCGGTGTCTCCGTCCCAGGAGGGGGAGTCGAAGGGCGAGGGCTAGTTTTGGCCCGGGCAAGGAACGATCCTGCCGGCCTGCTCTGTCGGCTGGTTGAGCTTCTCGTGGTGTGAATCAATGCCGACCATCCAGCGAATTGGCCAATACCGGTTCTTTTTCTATGCTGGCGACCGATCCGAGCCACCCCATGTCCATGTGGAACAGGGCCGAAAAGTGGCGAAATTTTGGCTCAGTCCTGTGCGTCTACAGTCAAGTGGACGGTTCAAGGCACACGAGATTCGCCGGATTCAACGGCTCGTGGAAGAGCACGAAGCAGCATTCCTGGAGGCGTGGGATGAATACTTTGGTGATTGAACGAGCACGGGCCCAAGGGGTTCGAGTAACCGATGAAGAATTGATCGTGGAATTAGAAGATGGGCGCACTTTGAGCATTCCTTTGGCTTGGTTTCCCCGGCTGTTGCATGGCACACCGGAGGAACGCAGCCACTGGCGTTTGATCGGAGACGGTGAAGGCATCCACTGGCCCGATCTGGATGAAGACATCGAAGTGATGCATCTGCTGGCGGGCATTCCGTCCCGGGAGAGCCCTCGGTCCCTGCAGAAGTGGCTGCGGAACCGTCAAAAGGGGAGCTGAGCCCCACCATGGCCCGACAGGCTTTCAAAGACAATCGGATGAACAATCTGGCCTGGGCGGTGACTCTGGTGCTGGCGGGGCTCTTCCTCCTGCTTTTCAACCTGGACCTCTTCGCCGCCTACGAGCCCACGGTCCAGTACGTGCTGGCCGGCCTCCTGGCTGCGGCCGGGGTCGGTTTTTTCGGGAGCTACCTCTCCGCCCGGCAGAACTGGTGGCGCCTGATCCCCGCTTGGACTCTCCTGGCCCTGGCCGGGATGGCCTACCTGACCACCCTGCCCGGGCTGGACCAGCGCCTGACCCCGGCCCTCCTCTTCGTGGGGCAGGCCCTGGCCTTCGCCCACATCTACCTCCTGGACCGACGGGAGCACTGGTGGGCCATCATCCCCGGCGGCTTCATGCTGGTGGTGGGGGGCGTCATCGCCCTGAGCAGCGTGGTGGAGCAGCCAGAGACCCTGGGCGCGCTCCTCTTCGTGGGCATGGGAGGCGTCTTCTTCCTGGTCTACCTCCTGGGCGGCCGCAGCCGTCACTGGTGGGCCCTGATCCCCGGCTCGGTGCTGGCGGTGTTCGGGGTGCTCCTCTTCACCGTGGGCTACCAGGGCAACGCCCTGCTGAAGTGGTGGCCCGTGCTCCTCATCCTCCTGGGCCTGCTCCTGGGATGGCGAGCTGTCCGGGCCAAGCCTCGGCGCAAGCTGCCCATGCAGGCCGCGCCCAACCTGACCCGGCGCCTGGGACGCTCCGGCCAGTCAGGGGCGGCCAAAACACCCCGCAGCCGCCTGGGCCAGTACGCGGGACCGGCCCCCGGCGCCAGCGTCCAGGAGCTGACGGAGCAGAAAACCCAGCCCGAGCCGTGAACCCGGCACAGCCAAGCCACAGTCATCCAGCGAAACGGAGGCCGCCATCATGTCGAAGCTGACCATCTCCCTGGTGCAGATGGACATCGCCCTGGGCGATCCCGAGGAGAACTTCCGCCGGGCCGAGGAGTTCATCGCGGAGGCAGCCCGGCGGGGCAGCGATCTGGTGGTGCTGCCGGAGCTGTGGAGCACCGCCTACGACCTGGAGCGGGCCCAGGAGCTGGCCTCGCCCCTGGCCCCGTCCCCGGAGCTGCCCGACTGGTTCGAGCGTTTCTCCCGCCTGGCCCTGGTCCACGGCGTCTGGCTCACCGGCTCCTTGCTGGAGCACCGCAACGGCCGCATCTACAACACCATGCCCGTCTACAACCCGGACGGCTTCCTGGTGGGCTCCTACAGCAAGATCCACCTCTTCCGCCTCATGGAGGAGCACCGCCACCTGACTCCCGGAGAGAAGACCACCCTCCTGGAGCTGCCCTGGGGTCCCACGGGCCTGGCCATCTGCTACGACCTGCGCTTCCCGGAGATCTTCCGCAAATATGCGCTGGAGGGGGCCCGCCTCGTCATCCTCCCCGCGGAGTGGCCCTATCCTCGGCGGATGCACTGGCGCACCCTGCTCCGGGCCCGGGCCATCGAGAACCAGTGCTTTGTGGCTGCCTGCAACCGGGTGGGGAAGAGCGGAGACGCCCATTTCTTTGGCTCCTCCGCGGTGATCGGCCCCAGCGGGGAGCGGCTCATCGAGGGGGGCGAAACGGAGGCCATCCTCACGGTCACCGTGGACCTGGCCGACGTGGAGGCGGTGCGGGAGCACATCCCCATCTTCCAGGATCGGCGGCCGGAGCTCTACTGAGGCGGCGGTGGGCGAGGGCCCATCCCCAGGCAACGAAAACGAGGGGGCCGGATCCGCGGATCCGACCCCCTCGGCGCGTCTCGGGGAAGGTTTCGATGATGTTTCGATGAGGACTGCTCAGCTGGCGGAGAGCTGGGCCTCCGGCTCCCGCACCTGGATGCTCTCTCCCTCCATGCTCTCGATGACGGCCAGGGTGACGATGGGCACGTCCAGGTCCGCCAGGAGCGCCCGCCCCGCCTCGAAGGACTTCTCCACCAGACAGCCGATGCCGCAGAGAGTGGCCCCGCACTGGGCGATGACGTCGGCCAGGGCCCGGATGGTCTTGCCCGTGGCCAGGAAGTCGTCGATGAGGAGCACTCGGTCCGTGGGGTGGAGGTACTCCGGGGAGATCATGAGCCGGACCGTACCCCCCTTGGTGTGGCTGGGCGCCTCGGAGACGTAGAAGCCGTCGGGCATGGTGATGGGCCGGTGCTTGCGGGCGTAGACCACGGGCACGCCCAGGGCTTGTCCCGTGGCCAGGGCCGGCGCGATGCCGCTCACCTCCGCAGTGACGATCTTGGTGATGTCCTGGACGCCTTCCTGCTCGAAGCGTCGGGCGAACTCCTGGCCCATGGCCATGGTCAGGGCCGGGTCCAGCTGATGGTTGATGAATCCGTCCACCTTGAGGATGCCCCGGCCCAGGTTGCGCCCCTCCCGGCGGATCCGCTCCACGAGTGCTTTCACTGTGCCTCCTCTCGCTCCTGCACTCCAATCGGTTCGGGCACCAGGACGGGCAAATCACTGCCAGCGTCCTGGTGCCCTTGGCCCGACATTGTAGCCTCTGTTTTCCCCCGGAGCAAACTCTGGTGGGCGCTAGGCGGCCTTCAGGATCCAGGCCCAGGTGCAGGGCGTTCTGGCCCGGTCCGCCTGGACCCGGCCTGGCCGGATCAACGAGTGGGATCGATGATCACCTTCAAGGACTCGCCGGCCTGGGCCACCATCTGGAAGCCCTCCTGGGTCCTCTCCAGGGGCAGGCGGTGGGTGATGAGATCCTCCACCTCCACCCGGCGAGAGCGAAGCAACTCCAGGGCCAGCTCCAGGTCCCGGGGGGCGGCCGCGTAGCTGGAGACCAGGGTGGTGCCGTTGAGCATGAAGGCCCGAGGGTTGAACTGGAAGTTCACGTCCGGGCTGTGCAGGGCGTAGAGGAGGACCGTGCCGCCCCGGTCCGCTGCGGCCAGGGCCTGGTCGAAGGCGGCAGGGGCCGCCGTGCAGACGATGACCAGGTCCGCGCCCCGGCCGTTGACCTCCCGCACCCAGCCCGGGACGTCGCCACGGGCGTCGGTCACGTGGTCCGCGCCGAAGCGGGCCGCGGCCTGCATCCGGTAGTCGGTGATGTCCGTGGCCATGATGCGGCCGGCTCCCTGGGCCCGGGCCAGGAGGATGTGGAGCAGGCCGGAGAGGCCGCTGCCCAGGACCAGCACGCTCTGGCCTGGGGCCATCTTCGCCACCCGCTGCCCCCGCACCGCGCAGCCCAGGGGCTCCACGAAGCTGCCCACCTCGTAGGAGACCTCGTCCGGCAGCTTGAAGGTGCCCCGGTCCACGTTGATGGCGGGGATGCGCAGGAACTCCGCGAAGCCGCCGGGATCGAAGTTGGTGCTGTGCAGGGTGTCGCAGAGGGTGTGGTGGCCGTTCAGGCAGTAGTGACAGGTGTTGCAGGGCACGTGATGGGTCACCACCACCCGGTCCCCCACCTGGAAGCGGTCCACGCCCGGGCCCACCTCCACCACCTGGCCCGTCACCTCGTGCCCCAGCACCCGGGGCGCCTTCTTGATGCGATACCACTCCATGACATCCGAGCCGCAGATGCCGCTGGCCATCACCTGGATGAGCATCTCGCCCGGCCCGATGGTGGGTTTGGGCAACTCCTCCAGGCGGACATCGTTGTTGTTGTAGTACATGGCAACCCGCATGGTTTTCCCTCCGGGAATGGGCTCGGAAAAGCGACCACGTTCCGGCCCCCCCGTCCAAGAGGGCGGTGCGTGGTCGCTTCCGGTTGGTGTGTACAGCGTGCTCAGGGCCGAGGGGCCCGGCTGGGCTGCCTGGCTCAGGCGGGGACGGCCTGGGCCGCGTTCTGGGCCTTCAGATCCTGGAACATCTCGTAGGCCTCGCTCGCGGTCAGGTTGTCGTGGACGATGCCCCGCACCGCCCGGATCATGGCCACGGGATCCTCGGACTGGAAGATGTTGCGCCCCATGTCTACCCCAGATGCCCCGGCCTGGATGGCGTTGTAGGCCACCTGGAGGGCGTCCTTCTCCGGCACCTTCTTGCCCCCGGCGATGACCACCGGCACAGGCGACGTGCTGGCTACCCGCTCGAAGTTCTCGCAGTAGTAGGTCTTGACGATGCGGGCGCCCAGCTCCCCGGCGATGCGGGTGGCCAGGCTCAGGTACTTGGCGTCCCGGGTCAGGGCCTTGCCCACCGCGGTGACGGCCAGGGTAGGGATGCCGTAGCGTTCGGCCTCGTCCACCACCTGGGTGAAGCCCAGCAGGGTGTCCCGCTCAAAGTCCGCGCCCACCATGATGGAGAAAGCCACCGCGGCCACGTTCAGGCGGATGGCGTCCTCCATGGAGACGGTGATCCCCTCGTGGAGCAGCTCCTTGCTCAGGATGCTGGTGCCGCCGGAGACCCGCAGGATGATGGGGGTGTCGATCTGGGGGGAGATGTAGTAGCGCAGGGCGCCTCGGGTGAGCATCAGGCTGTCCCCGTAGGGGAGGAGGGGCCGCACCGTGGCCCCCAGGTCCTCTAGGCCGGTGGTGGGCCCCATGAAGTAGCCGTGGTCCACGGCCAGCATGAGGGTGCGCCCGTCCGGCCGGATGATACGCGACAGTCGATTTTGCATGCCCCAGTCCATTGTGTTGCCTCCTTTTGGTATTTAGCCAGGAAGATAGAAGTTGGAAGTTAGAAGATAGAAGTTGGTAGTCTAGCTACACATCACTTTGAGCTACGGGTAGGGTATAAGACGGAAGGAAACGGATTCATCCAAACGCAGGCAGCGCAGGGTCCAGTCCCAACCGATGCGGAAATAGCTTTTATCCCGTCGACTCCGATGGTCCACCAGGTGGCGTTGCCCCCGTTTGACCACCACGCTGCCTAAGGCGATGAGCCAGAGGAAGGTCAACGCCACGGCCAGGACCAACCGGTCGATGCGGTCCGGATCGCGCAGGTGAGAGGCT
>WGCB01000737.1 GCA_015494005.1 Caldilineaceae bacterium | reverse complement strand
GGGTGCAGTTACGAGTTGTCAGGGAAACTCAGTGCTCAGGGAGAAGCTCTCCAGCTTTCGTGCTCTGATAGCCATATCACTGACAACTCTTACTTGCACCCGCGGAAACAGGGGGTGGGAGGAGGATCGAGCGGCTGGGTGGTCTGGGATTGGACGCCTCCGGGGGGCGTGGCGGAGGCCATGGGCCTGTCCGGCTCCGGGGCATCCTGTCACCCGGCCATGCGATCGTCCTGTCTGTCCTCGCTGTTGGGCTGCTCCGTCCTCGCTGGATCGGCCCGCTGGTCGGTCGAGGGATCTGCCTCCTGCTCGGCCTGTGGACCCGCCAGCCCATCCGGGGAGGATTCCTCCGGTCGGGGCAGGATGACCAGGGCCGAGCCCACGGCCCGCCCCTCCACGGATTCCACCTGGAAGGTCACGCCCCGATAGGTCACCTGGTCCCCGGGCTCGGGGATGCGCCCCAGCAGGGCCATGATCAGCCCGCTGACCGTGTCCACCTCCGGGTGCTCCAGCGCCAGGTCGTAGTGCTGATTCAGCTCGTCCAGGAGCAAATCCCCCTGGACCCGGAGCACGCCTGGCTCCAGCTCCTGGATGGGGGGCTGCTCCAGGTCGAACTCGTCCTGGATCTCCCCCACCACCTCCTCCACCAGGTCCTCCAGGGTGACGATGCCGGCCGTGCCGCCGAACTCATCGATGACCACGGCCAGGGAGAAGCGGCCAGCCCGGAAGCGGGCCAGCATCACCTCCACCGGCAGGGTCTCGGGCACGAAGACGATCTGTCGGATGGTGGCCAGCTGCTCCAGGTCGAAGGGGTGTTCCGGGTCTCGGGCCTTTTCGATGCGATAGCGGGCCAGGTCTTTGATGTGCAGCACGCCGATGATGTGATCCAGATCCTCCCGATAGACCGGGTAGCGGGTGTGCCGGGCGGTGCAGACCGTCTCCAGCACCTGCTCCTCGTCCGTGCCCACAGGGATGCCCACCACCCGCACCCGGGGGGTCATCACCTGCCCCACGGTGCGCTCCCGTAGGTCAAAGATGTTCTCGATAAAGAGCTGCTCCGAGGGCTCCAGCAATCCCTGCTCGAAGCTCTCCTCCACGATGAACTCCAGCTCCTGGGGCGAGAAGAGGCGGGACGAGCGGTCCGGTGGGGGGACGCCCAGCAGACGGGTGATGCCGTTGGCCAGGCCGTTCAGGGCCAGGATCACCGGGCTGAAGATGCGCTGGAGCAGGTGCATGGGGCCGATGAGGCGCAGGGCGGTGGGTTCCGGATACTGGAGGGCGTAGGACTTGGCCACCATCTCCCCCAGGACCACGTGCAGGTAGGTGAGGAAGGCCACGGCGATCGCGCCGGCGATGGTGTGGGCCAGGGGAGCTGCCAGCTCGGTGAACTGCTCCAGGGGGTGGAGGAGCCACGCGGCCAGCACCTGCTCGCCGTACATGCCCAGGCCCAGGCTGACGATGGTGATGCCGATCTGGGCGGTGGCCAGGTAGCGGTTCTGCTGCTCCGGGCTGCGCAGGACCTGGAGCACCCGCTGGGCGGCCCGGGAGCCGGCCTCCGCCATCTGGGCGACGCGGGTGGGCGGCACCGCGATGATGGCGAACTCCGCGGCCACGAAGATCCCGTTCAGGAATATGAGCACACCCATGACGGCCACAGCGATGAGCACGTCCATCAGAGCAGTTTCTCTTTCGCTCGCTGCACTTTCTCTCGGGGCAGGGTCATGCTGACCAGGACAATCCGCTTGCCCTCCACCTTCTCCACCCGCAGGGTGACCCCGGCCACGGTCACCGTGTCCCCCTCGCGGGGGATCCGGTTCAGCTCGCTCAGCACCAGCCCGCCGATGGTGTCCGCCTCGTCCGTGGGCAGGTAGAGGTCCAGCCACTCGTTCAGGTCGGTCACCAGCACGTCGCCCCGCACCAGGATGCACTCGTCCCCCGTCACCTGGATGGGAGGAACGACCACGTCGAACTCGTCGCTCAGCTCCCCGAAGATCTCCTCGATGAGATCCTGGAGGGTGACCAGCCCCGCGGTGCCACCGTACTCGTCCAGGACAATGGCCATGTGCACCCGGCCCTTCTGCAGCTGGAGGAACGCCTCCTCCACCGGGGTGTTCTCGAAGACGATGGCCACCTCCCGCAGCACCTGGCGCACGTCCTTGGGGCCAGGCCCCCCCTCCAGGCAGAGGAGGTCCTTCAGGTGGACGATGCCCACGATGTTGTCGATGCTGCCCTGGTAGAGGGGCAGGCGGGAGTAGGGGGACTTAGCCAGGGTTTCCAGGATGCGCTGGAAGGGTTCGTCGATGGAGGCGGCCAGCATCTGGGTGCGGGGCACCATCACATGCCGGACCAGGAGCTTGCGCAGGCGCAGGGTGTTCTCCAGGAGCCGTTTCTCCTCGTCCTGGAGCAGGCCGGCGGCCCCGCTCTCCTCCACCAGGATGAGGATCTCCTCCGGCGCGTGGATGTGGGCGTGCTCCATGCCCTCCTCCAGGCCCAGCAGCTTCAGGAGCAACTGTCCACTGCCGTTGAAGAGCCAGATCAGGGGCCGGAAGAGGGCCATGGACCAGCGCACCGGCCGCACGGTGAGGAGCGCCAGCTTCTCCGGATACTGGATGCCCACGTTCTTGGGGGTCAGCTCGCCCAGGAGCACCTGCAGGGCCGTGAGGAAGGCCAGGACGATGGTCACCGCGGTGGAGTGGGCGGCCACCTGGGAGAGCCCGCCCAGGCGCTGGAAGACGGGCACGAGCATCTCGGCCAGGGTGGCCTGGCCGTAGTAGCCCAGGAGCAGGCTGGTCAAGGTGATGCCCACCTGACAGGCCGCGATGTAGGTGTCCAGGTTGCGGACGTTCTCCACGATGGCCAGGATCTGGGCTGCTGCGGGGTTGCCTTCCTTGGCCAGCTGGGCCAGCCGAGCCCGCCTGGAGCTGACGGCACTGAATTCCGCCGCCACGTAGAGGGCGTTCAGGCCGATGAGGATCAGAATGGTGGAAGAGACGACGAGCAGATTCATTCGCCACCGGAGCGGTTCGTGATCGGGTGTACACCTGATTCCAGTATAGCATGCTGCATCCTTCCAGGCCAGTGACCGGGGCTTTCAGCCCTCGACCCCGGCTCGCTGAGGTCGCTTCATCGCTCTCTGGCCCGCCGGTTTTGACAAAAGACCGGGCTCCTTTCTATACTGCCGGAAAAGAAGAAATCCCCGTCCCTCGACTGGCGAACAGGCCTTCCCGGCCTGGTGGAAGTGACCACGAGGAAGAGGGCGGCGGCAAGGACCCACAGTCGTTCGTCTGGGCTGGGGCAGTCAGGCATCGCTTTTCTGGACGCCTGGCTGCCCTTTTTTCGTGCCTGGGCGTTGCACCGCCCACGGCCATTGGCTCCCTGTCCGTTCCAGCCCCCGTCTAGCCTAAGGAGGAACCCCATGTCCACGTTTCGCGCCCTGCTCTCCGTCTCCGACAAGACAGGCCTGCTCCCTTTCGCCCAGGCCCTGGTGGCGGCCGGGGGTGAGCTCATCGCCAGCGGTGGCACCGCCCGGCAGTTGACCCAGGCCGGCCTGCCCGTCACCCCGGTGGAGGAGGTGACCGGCTTCCCGGAGATCCTAGGCGGGCGGGTGAAGACCCTGCACCCGGCCATCCACGGCGGCATCCTGGCCCGGCGCACCCCGGAGCATCGGACCCAGCTGGCGGAGCACGGTCTGCAGCCCATCGACCTGGTGGTGGTCAACCTCTACCCCTTCCAGGAGACCGTGGCCCAGCCGGATGTCACCCTGGCCCAGGCCGTGGAGCAGATCGACATCGGCGGGGTGGCCCTGCTCCGGGCCGCAGCCAAGAACCACGAGCGGGTCACCGTGGTCTGCGATCCCGCGGACTACGACATCGTGGCCCAGCTCTTCGCCCAGGGCGGGGACGATCCCGACCTGCGCCGGCGCCTGGCCCTGAAGGCCTTCCGCCACACCGCGACCTATGACCAGGCCATCGCCGCCTTCCTGGCCGCCCAGCAGGCGGATCCCCAGGCCGCCTCCGCGGAGGACCGGCTGCCCGCCTGGCTTCCCCTGAGCCTGGAGCGAGTCCAGCGCCTGCGCTACGGGGAGAACCCCCACCAGCAGGGGGGGCTCTATCGTCCGCCCGGCCAGGAACCGGCCTTCCGGCAGCTCCACGGCAAGGAGATGAGCTACAACAACTGGCTGGACCTGGACGGGGCCTGGGCCGCTGCCCAGGACTTCCCGGAGCCCACCGTGGCCATCATCAAGCATAGCAACCCCTGCGGCCTGGCCAGCGGGGCGAGCCTGGCCGAGGCCTACGAAAAGGCCCTGGCCTCGGACCCGGTGAGCGCCTTCGGCAGCATCATCGCGGTCAACCGCCCCCTGGACCTGGAGACCGCCCGGCGCCTCCAGGAGCTCTTCGTGGAGGTGGTGGCCGCGCCGGCCTTCCAGCCCGAGGCCCTGGCCCTCCTACAACGCAAACGCAACCTGCGCATCCTCCAGGCCACAGGGCAGCGCGCCGGGCCGTCCCAGGGAGGGCTGAGCCTGCGCAGCATCCACGGCGGCCTGCTGGTCCAGGAGG
>WGCB01000736.1 GCA_015494005.1 Caldilineaceae bacterium | reverse complement strand
GCCTGGAGCCGGGCAAGGACGCGGACGTGGTGGTCTTCCAGGAGGATTTCCGGGCCTGGAGAGTCTGGGTGCAGGGGAGAGAAATGGAGATAACGAGGAATGCGTAATGCGTAAATGAAATATCACCAGCCCATTCCGCGTGTTACGGATTACGGATTCACTCACCACAAAGGATCGACATCATGACCTCATCCGCCAACCCCATCCACCCCGTCCGCACCCTGCAGGTGGACAAGCTGCCGGTGGCCATCTACGCCAGCAACCCGGAGATGGGCCAGGCCGCGGCCTGGGATGCCCGGGCCATCATCCAGGAAGCCATCGCCGCCCGAGGCCGGGCCAACATCATCCTGGCCACGGGCAACTCCCAGCTCACCTTCCTCCACGCCCTGCGGGACCTGGAGGGCATCGACTGGCCCCGGGTCACCGTCTTCCACATGGACGAGTACCTGGGCATCGACCCGGAGCACCCGGCCAGCTTCCCCCGCTTCCTGCGGGAGCACATCCTGGACGCGGTGCAGCCCGGCGCCTTCCACCCCGTCCCCAGCCAGCCCGAGGACCCAGAGGCGGCCTGCCGGGAGTACGAGGCCCTGCTCCGGGCCCACCCCGCGGACATGGTGGCCATGGGCTTCGGGGAGAACGGCCACATCGCCTTCAACGACCCGCCCTACGCCAAGTTCGACGATCCCGTCTGGGTCAAGGTGGTGGCCCTGGCCGAGGCCAGCCGCCGCCAGCAGGTGGGCGAGGGCCACTTCCGCAGCCTGGACGAGGTGCCCACCCACGCCATCACCCTGACCATCCCCGCGCTGCTGGCGCCCCGGCGCATCCTCTGCATCGTGCCCGAGGCCCGCAAAGCCCCGGCGGTCCGGGCCTGCCTCTTCGAGCCGGTGAGCGAGGAGCGTCCCGGTTCCATCCTGCGCACAGTGGACCATGCCCAGCTGTATCTGGACGTGGACTCCGCGGCGTTGATTGGGTAATCAGTGGATTGGATAATTGGTTGATTCGTTGATTGGGGCCGGGTGCAGTCCAGAGAAGAAAGATCAAAGATCGAAGATTAGGAGGGGCCGGAGAACAGCGAGTGTGGTTAGGGGTGCGACGATCTACCAGCTCCCAACTCCCTTCTTCCAACATCCCGCCCTGTTATCCTGCCATTTCGATAGAATCTCTCCTTACCTCCGTATCCACTGGTCTCCGTGCCTGAAAGGAACACCGCCATGCCTGCCCTGCACCTACCCCACGACCGCTACCTCCACCCGGATCCAGTGCGCAAGCCTATCGCCCTGGCCCTCTATGAGCAGGTGGCGGATCTGCCCCTGATCTGCCCCCACGGCCACGTGGATCCCCGGGTCTTCGCGGACCCAGACTACTCCTTCGGCAGCCCGGTGGACCTGTTCATCATCCCGGACCACTACATCTTCCGCATGCTCTACTCCCAGGGCATCCCCCTGGAGTCCCTGGGCATCCCTCGCCGGGACGGGGGGCCGGTGGAGCAGGATCACCGGCGCATCTGGCAGATCTTCGCCGAGCACTACCACCTCTTCCGAGGCACGCCCACGGGCATGTGGCTCAACCACGAGCTCCACGACCTCTTCGGCGTGCGCCAGCGCCTGGACGGCGACTCCGCCCAGGCCATCTACGACCAGATCCAGGAGCGGCTGGCCACCCCGGAGTTCCGCCCCCGTCGCCTCTACCGGCGCTTCAACATCCAGGTCCTCTGCACCACAGACCCGGCCACCTCTACCCTGGAGCACCACCAGGCCATCCGGGACTCGGGCTGGGACGGGGATATCCGCCCCACCTTCCGGCCGGACGGGGTGGTCAACCTGGAGACGCCGGACTGGCAGGCCCAGATCCAGGAGCTGAGCCGGGTCTCCGGGGTGGATGTCCACAGCTACGCCACGTTCATCCAGGCCCTGGAGGAGCGCCGGGCCTTCTTCAAGCGCATGGGGGCCACGGCCACGGACCACGCGGCCCGCACCCCGTACACGGAGGAGCTGTCCCCTCGGGAGGCGGAGGCCATCTTCCAGCGGGCCCTGCAGGGGGAGGCCAGCCAGGAGGACGCCACCCGCTTCACCGGCCACATGCTCATGGAGATGGCCCGCATGAGCGTGGAGGACGGGCTGGTCATGCAGCTCCACCCGGGCGCCTTCCGGGACCACAACCGGCTCATCTACGAGCGCTTCGGCCCCAACATGGGGGGCGATATCCCCCTGGCCACGGAGTACACCCGCAACCTGCGCCCGCTGCTCAACCGCTACGGCAACGACCCCCGCCTGACCCTCATCCTCTTCACCCTGGACGAGTCCACCTACTCCCGGGAGCTGGCGCCCCTGGCCGGCCACTACCCCGCGCTCAAGCTGGGGCCGCCCTGGTGGTTCCACGACAGCTGGGAGGGCATGGCCCGCTTCCGCCAGCGGGTCATGGAGACGGCCGGGCTGCACAACACCGTGGGCTTCAACGACGACACCCGGGCTTTCCCCTCCATCCCCGCCCGGCACGACCTGGCCCGGCGAGCCGACGCCAACTGGCTGGCCGACCTGGTGGCCCGTCACGTGGTGGCCATGGACGAAGCCCAGGAGATGGCCACCCTCCTGGCCTATGGCCTGGCCAAGCAGGGGTACAAGCTGGGGTGAGGGGGCGCGTCCCGGTCACCGAAAGCCGAAGCGCCAGATCAGATCCACCAGGGTGTGGACCAGGGCCGCGGCCAGGAGGTTGTTGCCGCTGCGGCGGTAGGCCAGGCCATAGACGATGCCGGCCAGGGTGGCCAGGGCCACGTAGGCGATCCGGGTGGAGAGGTCGCCGGCGTTGTTCCAGTGCATGAGCCCGAAGGCCAGGGAGGAGAGGAGCAGGGGCCCCCAGGAGCGCTCGGCCACCTGGTCCAGGCCGTGGAGGAGCACGCCCCGGAAGAAGAGCTCCTCTGGGATGGCCACGGTGAGGAAGATGCCCACGGCCGCGGTCAGGACGGCGCCCAGGGCTGGCGCCTGGCTGGGCGGGAAGGCGAGAAAGTCGATGGCCAGGCCGATGGGGATCACGATGGCCGCGAAGATCCCCGTGAAGAGCAGGGCCCAGCCCAGATCCGACCAGCGCGGCGCCAGGCGGTAGCCGAAGTTCGGCAGCCCTCGCAGGCTTCCCCAGCCGATGACCGCCATGACCGAGATGGCCACGGCCCACCAGCTGTAGTTGAACCCCTCGGGACCGAACCAGAGGTCGTAGTTCCAGCGCAGATCGAAGGGAATCCAGAGCAGGAGCCAGATGGCCCCGTCCACCCAGGTGAGGCCGGGCTGCCCGGGCTTCAGCTGGCTGAGCGCGCCCAGGGCGGCGTAGGCCCCCACCCCGAAGATGGCCGCGGCGTAGGGATCGAAGCGTCCGTGGATCAGCCCGGCCATGAGGTAGAGGGTCACCACGCCCCCGGCCGTGTGCATGAGGGGCCGCCGGCTGTGAGCCAGCCACTCCCGCACGGTGGCCAGCACCTGGGGCGATCCCAGGGCCAGCTGCGCGCCCACCAGGGGCGCCAGGCTCAGGACGATGGCCAGGGTGGAGCGGGAGAAGAGGCTCGTCGCTTCGCCCTCGTCCGCGGCCAGGGCCAGGATGAGCACCACCCCGGCCAGAGACCAGCCGATCCAGAGCAACCAGGCCTGTTTCTGTCGTTGGGTCATGACGTCCTCCTCCGGGTGGCGGGGGATGGGGTCTGGGTTGGCTCCTGCGGGGCCACAGGACGATCGGGGGGACAGGATGATTATAGAAAAGACCGGGCGCGAATGCACATGCCCGGTCTTGTTCGTTTTCGGGTGACACAAGTCACCTCGACTCACTCACCAGCCAGCACCGCCACCATGGCCT
>WGCB01000735.1 GCA_015494005.1 Caldilineaceae bacterium | reverse complement strand
TGTGCGGGCTTCTTCGGTCATGGTCTCCTCCGTTCTCGATCTGGGCAGCGCTCTGCGTTGTAAGTCCTCCTATTATAAACCGTGTTAGGGTTATTGCCAAAGAAAAGCCCAGAGGTTTCCGCCACTGGGCTTTGAGATTACGGTTCCGAAACCGCCGAGGCGAGGCAAGGGCTGTGCTACCGCACAACCACGGGCAGGAAGATGCGCTGGGTCGGACTGGCTGGGCCCTGGACAGCGCCATCGGAAGGCCCGATGTTCACGACCTCGCCAGGCTGGCGCTGGGGATCGTCCTCCACCCACTGGTGCAGATCGGCCATGGGCAGCTCGGAGAGGTTGGTTTCGCTCCAGGTGTAGCCATCACTCCAGGTGTAGCCGTCACTCCACGTGTAGCCATCGCTCCAGGTGTAGCCGCCGCTCCAGGTGTAGCCACCGCTCCAAGTGTAGCCACCACTCCAGGTATAGCCACCACTCCAGGTATAGCCGCCGCTCCAGGTGTAGCCCTCCGCGTCCACCAGGTAGAAGTTGCCCTTCTCGTCCTGGTTGACCGGGCCGCCGTAGTGTTCGATGCCCTCCAGATCCTTGGCGATGTCCAAGCCCTGGTTGGCGCATCCGCTGGCCGTGCTCTCCACCGCGTCCAGGGCATCCACCCGGCCGGCGCCCTGCTGGAGGATGGAGAAAGCCAGGCTGCCGTCGGGGTTCAGGGCCTGGTAGGCGCTGGCCATGAGGCGGCATTTCACATCGTCCGGGGTGAGCTCCGGGTTGGCCTGGAGCATGAGCGCCGCAATGCCGCTGACCACCGCCGTGGCCTGGGAGGTGCCGGACATGGTGAAGGCGTCCCAACCGTCGTGGTATTTGGGGTACTTGGTGGCCAGGTAGGCGTTCGGGTCCATCAGGCCCAGGATGTGGGCCCCGGGAGCGATCACGTCTGGCTTCACGAAGCCCTCCACCGTGGGCCCGGCAGCGGAGAAGGTGGTCACGAAATCGTCGCTGCTGTCCATGGGCGTGAAGTTGTCCGACAGGGCCCCCACGGTGATGATGTAGGGCACGTTGCCCGGCACGCCGATGGTCATGGGATCCGGGCCGGTGTTGCCGGCCGCGGCCACCACCACGATGCCCGCCTGCCAGGCCCGCATCACCGCCTGGTTCAGGGGATCCTCCCAGTAGTAGGACTGGGGCGGGGAGCTGAAGGACAGGTTCAGCACCCGGGTGTTGAAGACGTCCCTGGTTTTGACCACCCAGTCCAGGGCCTTGATCACGTCCATGTAGGTGGCAGTGCCCGTAGCATCGAAGGCCTTGACGGAAAGCAGGTTGGCGCCCGGGGCAATGCCGTTGTATTTGCCATCCACCTTGCGGCTGCTCAGGGCAATGCTGGCCACATGGGCGCCGTGACCGCTCTCATCCTGGTTGGCGTTGCTCACCGGGCCGCTCTCTCCGTCACCGATGGCCAGCTGCTCGGCTGTCTCCACCACGTCCAGGATGGCATCGTAGCGGGCCACCACCCGGTACTTGTTGTCCGTGTCCAGGGCCAGGGCAGGATGGGACCAGTAGCCGGTGTCGATGACAGCCACGGTCACCCCGCTGCCGTCGATGCCCTTCTCGTGAAGCGGGGAGGCGTCCACCAGGGCGGGGTATGTGGTGGTCTTGGCCTTCACGTAGGTGATGGCCACGTTGTCCAGCTTGAAGCGCTCTTTGGGATCGGTGTAGCCGTCCAGCACCCGGAAGCGGATCGTGGTTCCGGCGGAGGCGAAGCCGGTGATGTCGTAGCTCAGGGAGCCGGATGCCTTGCCCGAGTACTCTTCGATCACATCCAGGAGGAAGTAAGTGACCCCTTCGTCCTTGGAGATCTCCACGGCAACCCGGTCCTTGTAGATGTCCGCGCCTTCCAGGGCGAAGTCGAACGAGAGCGTGGCCTGGACCACACCGAAGGAGAGGTCCACCCCTCGAGCCACGCTGGGCTCCTCTACCAGCCCAGCGTGGCTCGAGGGGTGGACCTCTCCTTCGGTGTGGTCCAGGCCACGCTCTCGTTCGACTTCGCCCTGGAAGGCGCGGACATCTACAAGGACCGG
>WGCB01000734.1 GCA_015494005.1 Caldilineaceae bacterium | reverse complement strand
GGGCTTGCTAACGTTCGTTTTCATCTTCATCACCGGGGGTGATGGCCAGGCCCAGGGCCGTGAGGACACGCTCCTGGACCTGCCACATCTGGGCCTTCTCCTGAGGCGTGGCGTGGTCGTAGCCCAGGAGGTGCAGCACGCCGTGGACCACCAGCAGCTGCAGCTCCGCCTCCACGGGGTGGCCGTAGCGGGCAGCCTGGCGCACGGTGTAGGGGTAGGCGATGATCACGTCGCCCAGGTAGGTGGCCAGCTCCTGGGCCAGCTCTGGTGGCAGGGCCATGGGAGGCTCGCCGCTCCCCTCCTGGGCGGGGAAGCTGAGCACGTCCGTGGGCTTGTCCACGCCCCTGTACTGGCGGTTCAGCTCCCGGACCGTCTCGTCGTCGGTGACCACCAGGGTCAAGGAAGCTGCATGGAGCCCGTGCTGGCGCAGGGTCTCCGCGGCCGCGGCCTGCAGGGCCTCTCGGTCCACGGCCTGGGCGAAGGGCTCGGCCACTTCCACGCTGATCTGGTAGTTGGGGGGCTGCTGGGGCTGGGATGCGGCCATGGTGGTTGGCGTCCCGATCAGGTGTTGCCCAGGGCGCTTCCCCGGGGCGGGTTGGTGACCAGGGGCTCCGGGCTGCTCGCTTCCGCGCCAGGGGCGGGGGCCCGCCCGTTTCCGCTGACGGCGGCGGCCGCGGGTTTGGGGTACTTGACCCGAGGATGGTGGACGCCCTGGAGCACCTGGGAGAAGATTCGCTTGACCATCTTCAGCTCGCCCAGGGTCAGGCCGCTCTGGTCCAGGGAGCCCTCCAGCACTCGCTCGGTGATCAGCCGGTTGACCAGCCCGTCCAGCTCCTGGCGGGTGGCCGGCCGCTCCGCTCGCACCGCGGCCTCGCAGATGTCCGCCAGCATGAGGATGCCCGTCTCCTTGCTTCGGGGGGATGGGCCCGGGTAGCGGAAATCCTCTTCCGCCACCTTCTCGCCGTCCTGCGCCTGTTCCTGGGCCTTGTGATAGAAATACTGGACCAGCTGGGTCCCGTGATGCTCCTGGATGAAGTCCTGGATGGGGGTGGGCAGGCCATACTTCCGGGCCAGATCCATGCCGTCGGCCACGTGGCTGATGATGATCTGGGCGCTGGTCTTGGGGTCCAGATCGTTGTGGGGGGAGGCCCCGTCCGCGATGTTCTCGGCGAAGAAGTAGGGCCGGGCCGTCTTGCCGATGTCGTGATAGTAGGCCCCCACTCGGGTCAGGAAAGCGTCCGCGCCGATGGCCTCCGCGGCCCGTTCGGCCAGGTTGCTCACCAGGATGGTGTGGTGGTAGGTGCCCGGGGCCTTCAGGAGGAGCTGGCGGAGCAAGGGATGGGTGGGCCGGCTCAGCTCCATGAGCTGCAGGCTGGTGGTGATGCGGAAGAGGTTGCCCAGGACCAGATAGCCGATGAGGGCCACGCTGGCCGAGAGCCCTCCGTTGATGGCCACGGCCATCATGGACTGGGCGATCTGGGTGCGCCAGATCTCCATCTGGGGAATCCAGAAAATGAGGGTGATGGCCAGGTTGCTCAGCGCGATGCCCAGGCCAGCCCAGATGAAGGCAGTGGCCCGCTCGGCCCGGCCCAGGATCACCGAGCCCACCAGGGCCCCCAGGCTGTGGTAGAAGATCAGGTTCACGTCGCCGTTGCTGAAGTGGGCGATGACCAGGACGAAGCCCAGGATCAGCACCAGGGCGGCGGTCAGATCCAGCAGGGTGGCGGCCAGCATGGCGATGGCCGCCAGGGGGAAGAGCAGCGGGAACCAGTTGTGGGGGATGATCATGAAGCGGGCCAGAAACAGCCCGGAGAGGAGGAGCAGCACCAGGAGGCTCAGCTCCTTGCGCTGGCGGAAGATGCTGGGGCGCAGGCGGGAGAGGATGGCGCCCAGGGCCAGGAGCAGCACCAGGCTGAGCAGGCCAGCCTGGACCATGCTGCCCCAGGTCCACTCGCTGAGCTGGAGGCCGATCTGCTCCAGGGCCTCCACGTCCTCCGGCTCGGCCACGTCCCCGGCCCGGAGGATGATCTCCCCCTTCTCCAGGGTGTTGGTCTGGACCTCCACGGCCTGCTGGGCCTGCTCCCGGAGCTCCCGGGTGCGCTCCACGTTGAGGAAGCTGTTGGGCCGGATCAGGTTCTTCACCAGCTCGCTGGCCACCCGGCTGGCGTCGTCCTCCAGCTCCGGGTTCACCAGGGCTGGCACCCGGCGCAGGATCCGAGGCAGGGAGCTCTCCCGGATCTCGTCCCGCATGATCTGGTCCAGAACCAGGGGGACCTCCTGGACCACCAGCTGCCACTCGTCCTCTGGCAGCCCCAGGATGGTGCGGGCCACCTCCGGCGTGAGGTTCAGATCGTCGATGGCCAGGAGGTAGTCCAGCTTCTCGTCCGTCTCCGCGTAGGGGTCCAGGCGCACGGTGGAGATGAACTCCAGGATCTCCCGGGCCCGGCTCACCTGCTGGCGGCGGATCCGGCTCTGGGGCGGGTCGTAGTAGTCGGGGACGGCGTTGGCGGCCCGCTCCCGGGCCTTCTGGGTAAGGACCGCGCTCTCGTAGGTCACGTAGCGGGGAGCCACGATGTCCCGGGAGGCCACGTCCCCGGGCTGCAGCCGCACCTGGCCGATGAACGTGGGTTGCCAGATGAAGATCCCGGCCACCACCCCGGCCAGAAGCAGGGCCAGGAGCAGGTCCACCAGGGCCGACAGCCAGCGGATGGGACGGGATTCGTTCTTCGGTGTCATGTTTCCTTAGCCCAGCAGGCGGCGGACGATCTGGTTCACGGCCTTGCCGTCGGCTCGACCAGCCACCCGCTTCATGGCCACGGGCATCACTTTGCCCATGTCCCGCATGGAGGTGGCGCCCACCTCGGCGATCACCTCACGCACGATCTGCTCCAGCTCGTCCTCGCTCAGGGGTTGGGGCAGGTACCGCTCCAGCACAGCCAGCTCGGCCCGCTCCTTCTCCGCCAGGTCCATGCGCCCGGCCTTCTCGTACTCGGCGATGGCGTCTCGGCGCTGCTTGGCCTGCTTGCTGATCACCCGGAGCACCTCCTCCTCGCTCAGCTCGTGCTCCGCCTTGCCGGCCTTCCGGGCCTGGGTGATGGCGGTCTTCACCGAGCGCAGGGCCAGCTTGGCCACTTCGTCCTTTTCCCGCATGGCCTGCTTCAGATCCTGGTCGATCCGTTGGATGAGATTGGTCTCGGCCATTGTTCTCTCCCGGTGCTTTTGGTGTGCAACGCTATTATGGCAGATTCTTCCGCCACATTCAATCGGATTTTTGGTTGCGGGGGTGGGATACCGCAGGATGCCCGGTCCCCGGCCGACCCTCCAGGGTCAGGAGCTGGCGTTTGATGGCCGTGCCCGTCGCGCCGCCGTAGCCCCCCAGGGCGCCGCCGCTGCCCACCACCCGGTGACAGGGCACCAGGAAGGGCACGGGATTGCGGCGCAAGGCCTGCCCCACGGCCCGGCTGGCCCGAGGACGCCCGATGGCCGCGGCGATCTCCCCGTAGGTCATGACCTGGCCGGGCGGGATGGCTCGGGTGGCCTCCAACACCGCCTGCTGGAAGGGGGTCAGGGGGCTCAGGTCCACAGGCGCATCGAAGGAGACCGGCTCGCCCTGGAAGAAGCGTTCCAGTTGGGCCATGACCGGGGCCAGTTTCTCCGGGTCCTGGACCGGCGTCCAGTCCGGGTGCAGGGCGGCCAGCTCCTCCAGGAAGTCGGCTGTCTCCTGGCCGCGAGTCACCAGGCAGACGCCTCGGGGCCCCCAGGCCACGTGGACAGGGCCCAGAGACGACTCCATGCGATCCCAGGCGACCACCTGCCTGGATCGGGCCTGCTGGCTGCTATCCGCTCTCCGCGCCATTTCGCTCTCCTCTGGGAATGGGTGCTGCCCGGGCAGGGCGTTCGTTCCCCGCTTCGCTGGCCTGTTCCTGGCCCAGGATCCCGTGGATGCGCCGGTCGATCCAGGCCAGGATCGGCTCCTGGAAGCGGACGGCCAGGCCGAACACCGCCAGGAGCACCCCGATGATCAGGGCCAGCTGGGGCCAGTCCAGGGAGGTGGAGCCAGCCGCAGCGGCGGCCACCAGGAAGGCCATGGGCACCCGGGTGACAATGGTGAGCAGCAGGATCTTGACGTAGCTCACCCGGGCCAGGCCGGCCAGAAAATAGGGGATGTCCCCCACCAGGCCCAGGAGCAGCAGGGCCCAGAGCACCGTGCTGTGGCTGAGGGGTGTCTCGTCCCAGCGGCGCAGGCGCTCCTCCCCCACCAGCCGGGCCACCAGGGGGCGCCCGTAGCGGCGGCTCAGCCACATGGCCAGGGTGGCGCCCAGGAGCATCCCCAGGCTGCCGATGACCCCGCCCCAGAAAGGCCCGTAGAGGACACCGGCCACCGCGAAGACCGCGTAGCCAGGGATGGGCGCCACCACGATCTGCAGGGCGTTGAGCAGCACCAGGACCGGCGGCCCCAGCCAGCCCATCCAGGCCACGAAGGCCTCCAGGTTGGCCTCGTCGCCGAGGAAGGCCACGGCCCGGTCCAGCAGCTCCACCGCGGTGGGACCGAGCCACCAGGCCAGCAGTCCCAGGAGCAGGGCCACCGCCCCGGCGAAGATCCAGGCCTGGCGCCGGCTGATCCAGGGGCTGCTGTCGGGGAACTTCTTTTCCGTTGCCTTGTCGCCGAAATCCTTCACCATAACTGGATCATTATACTCTCGGTCCGGGGCAGGGGCCAAACCAGCCCGGGAATTCCCCAGGGGCTGGGACTTGTCATCCCCTCCGCGTATCCGCTAGAATGCATCCGGTGGCTGCGGTGTTTCCGACCCGTGCCTTTTCAGGGCCGATCCGCTCGATCGAGCCAGGATCGGCCCTTTTCCAGACAGGACCCGTGTTCCATGTTCATTGACCGTGCCAAGATCCACGTGCAGGCTGGGGCCGGAGGCGACGGCGTGGTGGCCTTCCGCCGGGAGAAATTCGTGCCCCGGGGCGGCCCGTCCGGGGGCAGCGGCGGCCGGGGCGGCCACGTCTACCTCTACGTGGATCCCAGCCTGACCACCCTGCAGCACTTCAAGCGGCAGGTCCACTTCCGGGCGGGCCGGGGCGGCCACGGCGGGGGCAGCAACAAGACCGGGGCCGCGGGCAAGGATCTGCGCATCCCCGTGCCCCCGGGGACGGTGGTCCGGGACGCGGAGACCGGCGAGATCCTCGCGGACCTGGTGCGGCCTGGCCAGGAGGTCCTGGTGGCCCGGGGTGGGCGAGGAGGCCGGGGCAACGCGGCCTTCAAGTCGGACCGCAACCCCGCGCCCCGCATCGCGGAGAAGGGCGAGCCCGGCGAGGAGCGCTGGCTGGAGCTGGAGCTGAAGGTCCTGGCCGATGTGGGCATCATCGGCGTGCCCAACGCGGGCAAATCT
>WGCB01000733.1 GCA_015494005.1 Caldilineaceae bacterium | reverse complement strand
GTGCTGGACCAGGACCCAGGTCCGGCCCAGTTTCTGGCCTGGCTAAAGGCCATGAACGACACCCCCGGCTCCTATGTGGACTTCGACTACGGCCGTCTGCTGGACCGCTTCAAGAAAGGGGAGGTGGCTTTCTTCGTGGATGGCCCCTGGGCTGTGGCCGAGCTGCGGGAGGTCCTGGACGATGACCTGGGGGTGACCCTGCTGCCAGCAGGCCCTGCCGGTCCAGCCCGGCCCTGGCTCAGCGCGGACGGGGCCTTCCTCAACCCCAACAGCAGCCCAGAGGCCCAGGCCTGGGCCCTGGAGTTCGTGCGGTTCCTGACCAATGGGGAGAACGGTTCCCTCCTGGCCCGCACGGCCAACCGCCTGCCTGCCCATGTCCAGGCCGATGTGGGGGACGACCCGGTGCGCCAGGGTTTCCTGCGCCAGGCCCAGGACGCCCTGCCCGAGCCACACCGGCCAGAGATGGCCAACCTCTGGGGCTATGCCGGGGACATGCTCCTGAAGGTGGTCAACGGGGTCCTGGAACCGGGGGAGGCCGTGGCCGAGGCGACCACGTTGATCAACGAGGCCAACGGGAAGTGATCCTGGGCCGGTTGACCCCCACCCAGCCTCCCCCAGTTTGGGGGAGGAGCCATTGGCTCGGAGCGAGATTTGATTTCCTGAGCCGGTAGGTGCGGTTTGCAACCGCACGTTTGGCCGGGTGAGGCGTTTCAACCAAGCAGAACGGGACCTGTCCTCGTGGTGCGGTTCAAAACCGCACCTACGAATGCGGCGAACACCCAACCAACGGTTCCCTCCCCAGGCTGGGGAGGGTTAGGGAGGAGTCATGCCCACCAACCCGGTTACCCTCTCCGGCGGGCAGCCCGGAGCCCGCACCGCTGTGACCCAACAGGTCCTGCTGCGCGCCCTGGTCCCCGAAGCCACTGGGGAGGAGGAGCGCTGGGCTCGCCTGCTCTGGCCGCTCGACCCGCCGGTCTGTCGTCTCTTCCTCCGAGCCCAGGACTCTGCTTCCCCGGATGGGATCTGGGAGGAGGAGCCCCTGCTGGTGCTGACCGATCCCCTGGCCGGGGACTTTCTGGCCCGCTTGCGCCAGGCCCTGGTCCAGGAAGGCTGGCAACTGCGTGCTTGCGGAAGCTGCGCCCACTGGCGTCCCCAGGACCGGACCACCCACCCGGACGGGCTGCCCCTGGGACGCTGCGGCTGGAAAGCCCCCCAAAGCCCGTCGCTCACCCAGCCTCCGGCCTGGGACCAGCAGTCCGGCCTGGCCTTGAGTTGCGTCCACTGGCAGGAAGCTCCGGCAGCTCAGCCCCCAGCTCCTGAGGAGGAACCCCTGCCTGCCCCGGTGGAGACCTCGGAACCGCCGGAGACTGGGGGGCTTCTGGCCCGGCTAGGCCGCCGATTGAAGGGGAAAAAGTCCCGTTCCGAGCCAGCTCGGCCCTGGTGGCACGCCATCCAGGAGCGCAGCGGTGTGGGCGCAGGGACGGAGCCCTGCTTTGCCTGCCAGGGACGCCTGGCCAACCTGGGAGCCTTCATCCAGACCACGCCCCAGGGAGACCGGCGCACCACCAGTGTCTGGCGTTGCCGTCGCTGCCACACCTTCTATCTGAACGACTGGGTGGACCGGTGGGAGCGGCTGGACAGCCTGGAGACCGAGGAGCGCATCCTGCGCCTGGCCCCGGTGGAGGCGCTGATCACCCTGGCCCTCTTCCTGGGAGTGACGGAAGCCCGGGAGGACCTGGGGCTCGAACCGGCCGCCTGGGTGGAAGAACTGCTGGCCGATCGCCCACTCCTCCGCCACCGGGTGGTGAAGGGGCGGTGACCCTGGGCCAGAGCCGAAGGAATGAGAGACGCTCCTCGACAGACAGGCCAGACAGGGAGACGAGGAGGACCGAGACAGACCCTCACAGGCCAGTACCCAATCCCTCAGTCTCCAATCGCGACGGCTTCAATCTTCGGTTTTCAGTCTAGAGGTCTTCCCCTTTCCCCATCACCCGACTCAATTCAGGAGCCCACGCCCCATGGACCCCAAACCCCAAGAGACCGAATTCCATTCGCCCCATATCGAGCTGGAGGTGCGCCCGGCCGAGCTTTTCGGCGCCCTCTACGACGAACTGCCCTTTCCCCTCATCGCCCCGGTCCAGGAGATCGCCTTCGACGTGGGCGTGGTGGCCCATCACGGCGCGGTGGAGCTCCAGGGCTTGGTCTTCAAAGGCTACAGCGGTCACCAACTCCTCTTCGAGCAGCGCTGGCCGGCCCGGATGATCCGCAAGCGCATCCAAGAGGAGGACCTGACCATCGAACCGGGCACAGGCATCGCCCTGCGCAGCCTCCAGTTCCTGCTCCCGGGCCTGGAGAAGCTGAGCCACGTGGAGATCACCGCGGTGGCCCGGGTGGTGGGCAGCGACGACCGGCCCCAGGTGGTGGCCCAGGTGCCGGTCCACTACCCGGAGCAGCGCACGGACCTCCACTTTCCGCTGCGGGGCGCCTGGTGGGCCATCCAGGCCGGGGACTGGAGCGACCAGCACAAGGTGGAGGTGCTCAGCCAGTCCTTCGCCATCGATTTCGTCAAGCTGGGGCCGGACAACCGCACCTTCCAGGGCAACGGCCGCTCCCTCACGGACCATTACAGCTGGGACCAGCCCGTCTACGCCGCGGCCGGGGGCAAGGTGGCCTACGCCTGCTTCGATATGCCCGACATGCTCCCCGGTGCCATCCCGGACCCGGCCATCTTCCGGGGGGACATGCGGCGAATCCTGGGCAATGCCATCGCCATCAGCCACGGCAACGGAGAATTCAGCTACTACGCCCACCTGCAGCAGGCCAGTCTGCGGGTCCAGATGGGCCAGGTGGTGCGCCGGGGCGAGCTCATCGCCCGGGTGGGGAACAGCGGTCATTCGCCGGGTCCTCACCTGCACTTTCACCTGATGAATGGCCCCAACGCCTTCCTGGACCAGGGCCTGCCCATGAAGATCAGCCATTTCTGGGCCGCGGGTCAGTTCTACGAGAAGCCCATCACCATCCCCACTCGGATGATCGTTTTCGGGCCGGAGGAAGGTCAGGAGTGAGAAAAAGCAGTAGGTGCGGTTTGCAACCGCACAACAGACGGCAACTCTCTGGGAATACCGGGTTCGCGGGTGTGGTATGCACAAGGGCCACGTTTCCATGAGCAATATCCGACGTTACTACGTTCCCAACAGTGTGGTTTTCATCACCCAAGTAGTCGACCGACGCACACCGGTCTTCGCCGACGAGCAGCACCTGCAACTTCTGCGTCAAGTTTTGCACAGGGTCAAAGAACAATATCCGTTCATCATGCTCGGTTTCGTTTTTCTCCCAGACCATTTTCATCTGCTCATCCGCCCTACAGCTCAGAGTGATTTCAGCACAATCATGCATTCTCTGAAGCGAAACTTCACCCAACAGTACAAGGCTTCGGTAGGCATAACGGGATCGATGCGTTTTTGGCAGAAAGGCTTTTGGGACCACATTATCCGCGACGACGAAGATATGCGGCGACATTTGGACTATATTCACTACAACCCTGTTCGGCATGGTCTCGTAGATCGGCCTGAATTGTGGCCGCACAGTAGCTATCATGAATGGCGAAAACGAAACGTGTATCCGCCGAAGTGGGGGTGGTCTTTGCCCGACTCTTTGACCGATGTGAGGCAAATTGGAGGGGAGTAACATTTGATGTGGAGGCTCGACAGTGCAGCCGTGCGGTTGCAAACCGCACCTACGCTGGCGGCGTCCGTTGATGTGGAGGCTCGACAGTGCAGCCGTGCGGTTGCAAACCGCACCTACTAGCGGTGTCTGTCGGATGTGGAGGCTCGGCGGTGCAGTCGTGCGGTTACTATTGAGCCGAAAATAGGTTTCTAAACATTTGTGTCCAGCTGAGCTTGGCGGAAAAAGCTCTGAATCAGATGCGATTTGTGTCGCAGACGGGCAATGGCCTTACGC
>WGCB01000732.1 GCA_015494005.1 Caldilineaceae bacterium | reverse complement strand
CCGGGTCCCACCAGTCCCCCACCCGCTGGATGCTGGCCACCTCCAGCCCGGCCAGGGTGATGCGCTCGGCCAGCTCCTCGGTGGTGAGGGTGATATCGACGTACTCTTTCAACCAGGAAACAGGAACCAGCATGGTTGCTCTCCAAAATCGGTGACGGAAGATTGCTCGGTTGGATCGGTGGGCCACGCGGGCCTGCCAGGCCCCTGCTGTCTGGGCCCAGGCTCCGGCTATTTTATCACAGTCTGGGGGGAATCACCCGTTTCGGCGGGCCATTTTCGTGCGAGGGATGCGCGGGCGGAGGAGCTGGTAAACCAGGTCGTGGGCCAGGGCGCGCCACTGGCCCCAGCAGCGCCGGTCCCCGTCCAGGCTGCGCAGGCCCGCGGCCACCCAGCGCAGGCGAGGCAGGGAAACGGTGCGGAAGCGGAGGACCTCGCCGTCCCGGTTCTCCAGGCGGCTGGTCAGGCTGCGCAGGTAGAAAACGTAGCTGGGAAAACGCACCTGGGAGCCGTCGTGGTGGAAACAGCAGTCCAGGATGCCCAGAAAGCGCTCCACCACCACCTCCTGGCCGGTCTCCTCGTCTATCTCGCGGTAGAGCGCGGCCTCCACGGCCTCGTCCGGGCGGATGCCGCCGGTGGGCAGGCGATAGATGGGCCGCCGATAGCTGCGCTTGGTGTGGAGGAGAATGTGGCCGTTGGGCTGGCGGATGGCGAAGACCACCTCGCCCCGACGGTCCGGCTTGTCCCGCCAGCGGTGGGCGCGGACGTGGGCATCGGCCTGGATGTCGCACTGCCGGTAGACAGGCTGGCCGTAGCGACGGGCCAGGTGCTCCACTTCTCGAGGGTTGATGGCAAACGAGGATGTGGCGCGGGCTGAATGGATGGGGATATCCACGGGGCCTCCTTGGTGATGGGGAGAGGAGTGCATGGGAGAGGTTTCGCTTGGGTTGATGGTTGGTCGCTGCAATGAGTGAAGCGGAAGGTGGCAATCGGGTCCGTATTGTCCCTTACGTTTCGGGGTTTCCTCCTTACTCTTTTACCACGAATCGACGCCAAAGGCCAATTTTCCTTACAGCCAAAAGCAGAATGGCCAGCGCCAGCGTGATCCAGCTGATCCACTTGCCGATGACCCGGGGCGGCGTGTCCTGGTAGCGCAGGAGGATGTAGCCCTGGCCGGTGGGGGGCACGGGCACGGTGATGCGCCCCAGGGTGCCCTCCTCCTCCGGGAGGATGGGCAGCTCCTCCACGGGCTGGCCGTGCATCCCGTCCAGGAGCCAGGCCCGCCAGCCCGGGTAGTAGAAGCGGTTGAAGACGATGCGCTGATCGTCCCGAGGGCTGCAGGCGCCCGCCTCCCGGTCCGGGTTCGTGCAGAAGAAGACCTCCTCCATGACCGTGTTGTGGGCCACGGAGCCCACCACCAGCTTCTCCGGGTCGATGGCGCCATAGTCCACGTTGGTGGTCACCGGGGTGACGGGCTGGCCGGCCTCATCCAGACGGATGTAGTACTCGGCCATGTCGCTCCAGGTGGGGATCTCCTTGACCCAGGCCGTGCTGCCCGTGAGCTCGTCCGCGTCCCGCTGGAAGCGCATGAGCCCGGCCAGGCTCACCGGCCCCTCCGCCGGCTCCCGGATCTGCACCCGGAGCAGGGGGTAGCTGCTCAGGATCACCAGGGCGGCCAGGACCAGCAAGGGCAGGCTCAGGCCCGCCTCCGGGACCTCCTCGGGGAGCTGGCACTCGTGCCCCCGGGCCAGGATCAGCCCTCCCAGCACGCCCAGGACCAGGGTCGTCACCGTGAGCCAGCGCCAGGGGAACTGGGCGAACTGGAGGATGGTCCCCAGCACGGGCCAGTCCCAGAGGGGAGCCAGCGGGTGCAGGGTCAGCAGGGTGGTGACCGTCCCAGCCAGGACGAAGACGCCCAGCTCCACTCGCCAGCAGGGACGAGTCCGCCAGGCCCAGAGCACGCTGATGACGGCCAGAGCCAGGGCGGCCGCGCCCAGCTGGAAGCCGACAGGGTCGTCTGGGCCAGGCTGGCTGACCCCAAATCCCCAACGAGGACTGAAGAGCTGGAAGAAGTAGAGGAAATCGTCCCGGAAGTCGTAGCGGCCGGCGAACCATTGGTCCACCCGGACGTAGCGACGCTCCAGGAGCATGGGCAGCCAGAAGACCGCGCTCAGCCCCAGGCCGAAGAGGCCGCCAGCCAGGGGACCCAGCCCGGTGACCAGCCATCCCCCCAGGCGGCCAGGCCAGGAGCGGCTGTCCAGAGCGCGGGCCGGGGCGTGGATCCAGACCAGGGCCAGGACGTAGAGGGCCAGCAGGGGCGTGAAGAGGACGATGACCAGGTTGCTGGTGAGCATGAGCCCCGCGTAGCTGACCCCCGCGGCCAGGATCCAGGGCAGACGGGGCCGGCGCACCACCTCCCGGAAGGTCCACAGGCAGAGGGGCAGCCAGACGAAGGCCATGCTCTCGGCCAGGTTGGCCCGCACGTAGAGATCCAACAGGTGATAGGGCGCGTAGGTGTAGACCAGGGCGGAGAGGAGCCCGGCCTGGCGCCCGGCCCAGGAGCGGACGAAGGCGTACATGGCCCCCGCGCTGCCCAGGATGCTCAGGACGAAGACGGCCTCGATGGCGCCGGTGTAGCTGAAGCCCAGGAAGCGCAGCAGCCCCTCCGCCAGGAAGTGGCTGAAAGGCCCGTAGATGTTGAAGAAGGGGTAGCCGTAGCCGAAGGCGAAGTCCGGGCTCCAGCGGGGCCACCAGATACCGTCCTGGACCACCCGGTCGAACTCGAAGAGGAAGTAGACGTGGTGGCGGGCGTCGTTGGCGCCCCAGAAGTAGCCAGGCAGGAGGAAGGGGGCCACCGCGAAGAGGGTCAAGGCCAGGGCCAGCCAGAAAAGGCCGTCCCGCCAGAGGGGCAGGCCGGGCTGGTTCGGGGAGGCGGGGCGGGCTGTGGGCTTAGCGGCCATAGAGCACCACCTTGTCGTCCGCGCCGCCGTTCACGGGCAGGCGGCTGCCGTCCCGCCAGTCGTAGTAGCCGAAATAGTAGCGAAGATCCGCCTGGGCCGGGTCCACAGGCAGGGCCAGGGTGTAGGTGGCGGTGAGCACCTCGCCCACTCGCCAGGTGGTGGCCGGCCGATCCGGCAGGGGCTGGATATCCAGCTGGGCGACCACCTGGAGCTGGTCGCTCTGGGGATCCTTCTGGAGGGCCTGGAAGAAGACGTTGTAGTCGAAGCCGATGGGGCGCAGGGGCTGCCAGATCACCTCCAGTTCGGCCTGGGGCGGCTGGGAGCGCTCGGTCAGGTTGGCCTCCAGGACGAGGATGTCGTCCCGAGGGCCCAGGATGGCCGCGGGCCGGGCCGGGGGCTGGTAGGGGATGAAGTCCGGGGCCAGGTAGGGGTAGCTCCCCAGGAGCACCAGGAGGAGCAGGCCGCTCCAGTAGCCGGTGCAGCCCAGGCGAGGGCGGATCCGGGGCAGGCTGCCGGCCATGGCGGCCAGGAAGGGCGCGGTGAAGAGCAGGAGCTGCCAGGGGTAGGTGAGCAGGCGCTCGCCCCGGGTCAGTCGCCAGATGGGCTCGCTGATCCCCAGGCTGAGGAGAACGCACAGGGCCACCAGCGCACCTCCAAACCCCAACAGCCTGACGAGAGCTGGGTCCCCACCGGGGGGAAGCGGCCCGGACCAGTCTGGGTCCCGCCCGTTTTGCCAGAGCAGCCAGGCCAGGACCAGGGCGAAGGCGATGGCCGGGAAGCCCAGCTGGAAGGGGTAGCCGTCCTGCCAGCCGGGTTGGCTGGGGGCCACCTGCCAGCCGCTCCCCAGGAGCTGGAAGGGGTGGAGGAAGTGCTCCTGGAAGGGAACCGGGGGCGGGGCGCGCAGGGACCAGAAGGGCAGCAGGGCCAGAAGCCCGGCCACGCCAGTGACCAGGACCACCAGGCCGCCCAGGCGATCCCGCTCCACCCAGAGGACGTAGGCCAGGAGGATGAGGGTGGCCAGGAGGGCCAGGCCCGCCTGGGTGCGCCACATCCAGAGGGTGGCGATGACGGCCACGCCGGCCGCGCCGGGGAAGCGGGTCTGGGCGTAGATGGTGAAGCCAGCCAGGGCCACGGGCAGCAGGGCCAGGATCAGGGCGTCGCTCAGGCTGCCACGGACGTAGACGGTGGCCAGGAAGGGGGGAAAGAGGGCGTAGAGCAGGCCAGCCAGGGCCGCGCCCCGGTCCCCCAGGCGAGGGTAGAGCCAGACGTAGGTCCCCAGGCTGGCCAGGACGAAGGCCAGGGCGAAGGTGAGGCGCACCCCGGTCACCGGGGCCAGGCCCAGGAAGACGATGAGGGGACGGGCGATGAAGAAAGCCGCGCCGCCGGTGCCTCGCCACAGATCGGGGGCTGTGGCGATGTCGGCCAGAGGGCCGGGGTTGGCGGCGTTGAGGACAGGGACGAAGCCCTCCAGGGCTTGCCAGTAGCCGGGGTAGGTGGTGGGGGCCCAGGCGAAGATGCCCAGGAGGAGCAGGGTCCACAGCCCCAGGCGTCTGGGAAGCCGGTTGTCGATGGCATTCATGGGCTGAATTATAGCGCGGGAGCAGGGAAAGGGGGAAAACGGCGCGGGCTAGGGGCGTGACGATGGGGGAAGGATCGACGTCGCAGTTTCCGCCCCACAACTTCCGTGTGTCAACGGAACTTCTTGGACTCGGCGTTGGCGTGGAAGTCCAGGTAGCGAAGCCAGCCCCGGGCGGTGAGAGGGCCGAACTGGTTGTGGAGCACCCGGGCGCCGGGCTCGGGCTCGCGGGCGGCCAGCTCCCGGATCAAGGCCACGGTCTGGGCCCGGGTGGCGCGGAAGGCCTGGGCCAGCTCGTCCCAGGTGGCGTCCTGGGATGGCCGGTAGCCGTCGTACTCGTCCAGGGTGAAGGGCTCCCCCAGGAAGACCCGCAGCCGGGCCTGCCCCCAGCGCTCGATGCCGATGATGTGGCTGAGGATGCCCCGGTTGCGGTCGGTGTCCCGAGCCCGGCGGATGCGGTCCTCCAGGATCTGACCGGAAAGGGTCAGCTTCTCGGCCAGCTGGGAGAAGTCCTTGTTGCGGAAGGGGCGCTCCAGGATGAAGTCCGCAGCTACCTTCTTGATGGGGTCGAGGATGCTCATGGGTAGATCCTTTCGTGTGGGTGCCAGGTCCAGGGGAAGGCGCTTCGCAGGCATTGCTCACGCCCCCACTTCAACCCCCTCCAGCGGCTCCTGCCGGCCCGGGTCCAGGAGGACGCCGCCCCCCTCCGCGCCGCCGGGCTCGCCCCCGGCCTCCGCCTGGGCTTCCCGGAGCTGCTTGCGACGCAAGGCCAGCCGTTCCAGCTCCGGGACGCTGAGGCCATAGCGGTTGGCCGGGTGCAGGAGCAGGTCGATGAGATCCAGCTCGATGATCCGGGCCAGCTCGGCCTGGCTGCGGAAGGGGATCCACTGCACCGGGGCCCAGCTCAGGAAGGCCTGGGCGGCGGGCGTCCGGGGCCCGGCCTTGCGCAGGGGCAGGACCGAGCGCTCCAGCCGCCAGGCCAGCTCCCACTCCGCGCCGGCCGGTGCGGTGATGTCCTGGCCCAGGAGGAAGTAGAAGCGGTCGCAGCGGGCCACTCGCTCGAAGAGCTCCGCGTAGGAGATGCCGGTCACCGGGCTGCGCTGGATCTGGGCCCGGATCTGCACGGGCAGCTCGGCCAGGGTGCGGCCGATGACCGCCCGCTCCGGCTCCAGGTCCGCGGTGGCGCTGACGAAGAGGCGCAGGGTCTCGGACATGGGCTCCTCCTCATTGAACCGGAACGAATTCCTCCAGAGATGGCAGCGGCTAGCCGCCGGACGCGGCCAGCTCGTCCAGGAAGCGCTGGAAGGCCTGGGTCACAGCCTGGGGCTGCTCCAGCATGACCATGTGGCCGGCCTGGGGCACCAGGACCAGGCGACTGTCCGGCAGGTGCTGGTGCAGGTACTGGCTGTACTTGGGCGGCGTGAGTCGGTCCTCCGTGCCGCAGACGATGAGGGCCGGGGTGTGGATCTCCGCCAGCCTCCCCATGACGTCGAAGGCGTCACAGGCGGCGAAATCGTTGTGGATCACCGAGGCCGGCGTCTCCCGCATGCGCTCCAGCACGGCGGCCCGCATCTTGGGATCCACCGAGGGGGCCAGGGCCCAGTCGGTGATGAGCTCCGTGGTGGCCTGGAAGTCGGTGAGCAGCCCCTCCAGGATGGCCGGGGCCACCCGCAACCGGGCCCCCGTCCCTACCAGGCCCATGCCACGGAGCCGCTCCGGGTGGTGGAGGGCGAAGTCCAGGGCAATGGCGCCGCCCATGGAGTGGCCGGCCAGGACGAAGGGGGGCAGATCCAGGGCCTGGGCGAACTCCCGGACCACCTCCCGGTAGGCGGCGATGCTGGGCCGAGGACGACCGCCGGAACATCCGTGGCCGGGCATGTCCAGGGCGTAGACCGGGCCGCCGGGCAGGCGTCGCAGCTGGGGGGGCCAGTGGAGATGGTTCCCACCGGAACCGTGGACCAGGACCAAGGGCGGATGCGGGGGGCCTTCCCCGGGGATGTGGGAGAAGCTGTAGCAGAGCTCCTCCCCGTGCAGATCAACCGTGTGCAGCTCGGCTGTGGGCATGGCGCCTCCTCGGTGGGAGAGATGCGGCAAGGGTCAGGACTGCTGGGCTTTCAGGGCCTTCTGCTCCCGGCGCAGGGCCTCCAGGTCCGCGTCCACCATGATGCGCACCAGCTGGCGGAAGTCCACGGCCGGCTCCCAGCCCAGCTTCTCCCCGGCCTTGGACGGATCCCCCACCAGCAGATCCACCTCCGCGGGGCGGTAGAAGCGGGGATCCTGGACCACGTAGTCCTGCCAGTCCAGGCCCACGTAGCCGAAGGCCTCCTCCACGAACTCCCGGACGCTGTGGGTTTCGCCGGTGGCGATGACGTAGTCCTCGGGCTCGTCCTGCTGGAGCATGAGCCACATGGCGCGGACGTAGTCCGGCGCGTAGCCCCAGTCCCGGCGGGCCTCCAGGTTGCCCAGGCGCAGCTCATCGGCCAGGCCCAGCTTGATGCGGGCCACCGCGTCGGTGATCTTGTGGGTGACGAACTCCAGGCCCCGGCGGGGGCTCTCGTGGTTGAAAAGGATGCCCGAGCAGGCGAAGATGTCGTAGCTCTCCCGGTAGTTGACGGTGATCCAGTGGCCGTAGACCTTGGCCACGCCGTAGGGGCTGCGGGGATGGAAGGGGGTTTTCTCGCTCTGGGGCACCTCCCGCACCTTGCCGAACATCTCGCTGCTGGAGGCCTGGTAGAAACGGATGGAGGGATCCACGATGCGGATGGCGTCCAGGATGCGGGTGACGCCCAGGGCGGTGAACTCCCCGGTGAGCACGGGCTGGCTGAAGCTGGTGGGCACGAAGCTCTGAGCCGCCAGGTTGTAGACCTCCTGGGGGCGGTACTCCTGGAGGATGCTGATCAGGCTCATCTGGTCCAGGAGATCCCCTTGGACGATCTCGATCTTGCCCTGGATGTGCTTGATGCGGTCGAAGTTGATGGTGCTGGTCCGCCGCACCATCCCCACCACCTGGTAGCCCTTCTCCAGGAGGAAATCCGCCAGGTAGCTGCCGTCCTGGCCTGTGACACCGGTGATCAATGCTGTGGGCATGGTCTGCTCCTTCCGTGGTTGAACTTACGTTGGGGGAATAGGCTTGGAT
>WGCB01000731.1 GCA_015494005.1 Caldilineaceae bacterium | reverse complement strand
GACACGGTCTACGGCCTGGTCTGCCGGGTGGACGATCCCCAGGCCATCCGGCGGCTCTACGCGGTGAAGGAGCGCCCCCCGGAGAAGGCCCTGCCCGTGCTCCTGGCCGGGGAGGAGCAGCTGCCCCAGGTGGTCGCGGCGCTGCCCGAGCCGGCCCGGCTCCTCATGGCCCGCTTCTGGCCCGGCCCGCTGACCCTGGTGCTGCCCGCCCGGCCGGAGCTGCCCCGAGTGCTCACCGGGAACGGGGCCACCGTGGCCGTGCGGGTGCCGGACCACCCCTTCCTTCGGGCCCTGGCCCGGCGGGCTGGCCCCCTGGCCTCCTCCAGCGCCAACCGCAGCGGCCAACCCCCGGCCCGCACCGCGCAGGAGGTCCTGGCCCAGCTGGCCGGCCGCATCCCCCTGGTGGTGGACGGCGGAGAGGCTCCCGGGGGCGTGGCCAGCACCGTGGTGGACGTGACCGGGCCCGCGCCTCGCCTCCTGCGGGAGGGGCCGGTGGCGGAGCAGGTCCGGGCCCTGCTGGCCCAGGAGGCAGAACAATCCCCGGCCGAGGACGGGCCATGATCATCGGGGTGGACGCCTCCCGGGCCCTGCGAGCCCGGCGCACGGGCACGGAGCGCTACTCCCTGGAGATCCTGCGCCACCTGCTGGCTCTGGACGAGGCCCGGCGCCACGAGTGGCGGCTCTACGTGGACCGGCCACCGGCTCCCGGACTCTTTCCCCAGGCCAGCGGAACGCTCCGCGTGGTGGTACGGGTGCTGCCCGGCCGCCGTCTCTGGACCCACCGCAGCCTGGCTTGGGAGGTGCAGGCCCATCCGCCGGACGTGCTCTTCGTCCCGGCCCACGTGCTGCCCTTCCGCTGGCCAGGCCGAGGTTTGCCCCCGAGCGTGGTCACTGTCCACGACCTGGGCTACCGCTACTTTCCGGAGGCCCACACCCGCTTCCAGCGCCTCTACCTGGAGTGGAGCACCCGCTGGAACGCCTGGGCTGCCCGGCGAGTCATCGCGGTGAGCCAGGCCACGGCCCAGGACCTGATCCGCTTCTACCGCACGCCTCGGGAGAAAATTCGGGTGATCCACGAAGCGCCCCCGGCCCTGGCTTCGGTCTCGGAGGCTCAGGCCCGGGAGGTCGCCCGCCGCTATGGCCTGGCCCGGCCTTACGCCCTGCACGTGGGCACCCTCCAGCCCCGGAAGAACCTGGCCCGGCTCCTGGAGGCCTACGCCCGGCTCCATGCCCGAGGCCCCGTCCCCTGGGATCTGGCCCTGGCCGGGGGAGCGGGCTGGCGTCGTCCGCGGCTGGCCGAGCAGGCCCAGGCCCTGGGCGTGGCGGAGCGGGTCCACCTGCTGGGCTACGTGCCCGACTCGGACCTGCCCGGCCTGCTGCGCGGGGCCCATTTTTTCGTCTTTCCGTCCCTCTTTGAGGGCTTTGGCCTGCCAGTCCTGGAGGCCCAACAGATGGGAGTGCCTGTGATGTGCGCCAACAATTCTGCCCTGCCCGAGGTGGCCGGCGACGCGGCCATCCTGGTGGATCCCCTGGACGTGGAGGCCCTGGCCGATGCCATGCTGCGCCTGAGCCAGGACGAGGCCCTGCGTCAGGAGCTCATCGCCAAGGGCTACGAGAACGTGAAGCGTTTTTCCTGGGAGAAGGCGGCCCGAGAGACCCTGGCGGTCCTGGAGGCGGCGGCCAGGCGGCCATGAGCATGGAAAGTGGGGCGCTGGGGGCGAAGGAGGCGGAGACGGTCTCCATCCTGGGGGTGGCGGTGCACCGGGTGGACTTTCCCGGGACCCTGGCCACGTTGGGGAAGTGGGTGGCCGAGTTCCGCCGGGGGGAGGCGAGGCGCTGCCGCCAGGTCTGCACGGTGAACCCGGAGTTCATCATGGAGGCCCGGCGCAATCCGGCCTTCGCCCAGGCCCTGGCCGCCGCGGACCTGCGGGTGCCGGACGGGGTGGGGGTCCTGCTGGCGGCCCGGCTGCTGGGGCGTCCCCTGGCGGAGCGGGTCACCGGCTCGGACGGGCTCTACCGCATCTGCCAGCGGGCGGCCCGGGAGGGCTGGCGGGTCTATTTCCTGGGCGCGGGGCCGGGCGTGGCGGAGCAGGCCGCAGCTCGACTCCAGGCGCTCTATCCGGGCCTGGAGGTGGCCGGCTGCTACGCGGGCAGCCCGGCGGACGAGGAGTGGCCGTCCATCCGGGAGCGGCTGGCCCAGGCCCGGCCGGACGTGCTCTTCGTGGCCTACGGCCACCCTCGCCAGGACCTCTGGATCCACCGTCACCGGGGGGAGCTGCCCGTGGCCGTGGCCCTGGGCGTGGGCGGGGCCTTCGACTTCGCAGCCGGTGTGGCCCGGCGGGCTCCCGGCTGGATGCGACGCCTGGGCCTGGAGTGGCTGCACCGGCTCGTCACCCAGCCCTGGCGCTGGCGACGGATGCGGGTCCTGCCGGCCTTCGCGTGGCTGGTCCTGGGGCAGGCGGTGCAGAGAAGGGCAGCAGGCGGAAGACCAGGATGACGAGGGTCCGCAGCGGACCTGTCCCCTCCCCGTTCCTCATTTCTCGTTCCCCGTTTTATCCCTTCACCGAACCAGCCAGCAGGCCCCGCACGAAGTAGCGCTGCAGAGAGAAGAAGACGATCAAGGGTAGAATCATGGAGACGAAGGCGCCTGCGGTGAGCAGGTGCCAGTCCGCTCCCCGGGAGCCCACCAGATCGGCCAGGCGCATGGTCAGGACCTTCACCTCCTGCTTTTCGCCGATGAAGATAAGGGCCACCAGGTAGTCGTTCCAGACCCAGAGGAACTGGAAGATGGCGAAGGAGGCCAAGGCCGGCACGGAGAGGGGCAGGATCAGGCGCATGAAGATGGTGAAATGGGAGGCGCCGTCGATGAAGGCCGACTCCAGAATGTCCCGGGGTAGGCCGGAGATGTAGTTGTAGAGCAGGTAGGTGGCCAGGGCCAGGCCAAAGCCGGTGTGGGCCAGCCAGACGCCCAGGAACGTGCCGTTCAGCTCCAGGCGCACGTAGTCCCGCAGGATGGGCACGAGGGCGATCTGCAGGGGCACCACCAGCAGGGCCACCACAATGACGAAGAAGAATTTGCGGCCTGGGAAGCGCATCCAGGCGAAACCGTAGGCCGCATAGGCAGCGATGAGGATGGGGATGACTGTCGACGGAATGGCCACTGCCAGGCTATTGAGGAAGGCATCGCTCAGGTCCTCCCCCTTAATGACATCCACCGAGCCGTCTGCCCGTTTGATCTCCACTTCTCCGCCGGTCAGCACTTCCCGGTAATTCTCCAAGGTGAAGTCCGCCTTCATGGTCCAGCGCCGCTCCTGCACCTGGATCTTTCCTCGGCGTTTGTTGCCCACCCAGCGGATCCGCTTGCCATCCGGTGTCTCCACGCCCTCCCGGAACTCGTCGAAGGTGCCGGTCACCCCCTCGATGGTCATGATCGAGTCGGGATCCAGGCCCTCCGGCTTGTACTCCCGGGTCATCACCCACTCCTTGTGAGGGAAGATCAGCCACCACCCGCTGGATTGGATGTCCTCTTTGGTGCGGAAGGAGGAGACGAAAAGGCCGAAGGTGGGAATGGACCAGAGAACTACTGTCTCTTATACACATCTGACGCTG
>WGCB01000730.1 GCA_015494005.1 Caldilineaceae bacterium | reverse complement strand
GCCTGGGCTCGGCTCCAGGAGGGGGTGGTGGGCGCGGCTTCGGTCATGGTCAGCGCCCTCCCAGCTCGGACTCGAAGCCCAGGAAGCGGAAGCCCAGCAGGGTCACCGCCAGGATGATGAGGAAGAGGACGAAGCCCAGGGCCGCGGCCCGCCCCATCTCCAGGTACTGCCAGCCGGCCCGGTAGAGGTAGAGGGCCAGCACCTCGGACGCTCGGCCCGGCCCGCCGTCGGTCATCATCAGCACCTGTCCCAGCACCCGGAAGGAGGAGATGGCGGTGAGGACCAGGGCGAAGAGCAGGGCTGGTTTGAGCAGGGGCAGCAGGATGCGGAAGAGGCGCACCACCGGGTTGGCCCCGTCCAGCTCCGCCAGCTCGAAGATGGTGTCCGGGATGTCCTCGATGGCGGCCCGGAAGACCACCATGCGGTAGCCGGCCAGCCACCAGCCTGTGGCGATGGCGATGGCCGGGATGGCCCAGCGGGGGTCGTTCAGAAAGACCGGCGGCTCCAGGCCCAGCCGACGCAGGTAGTAGAGGATGAGGCCGAAGTCCGGGTCGAAGAGCCACTTCCAGACGATGCTGATGATGGAGACGTTGAGCAGGTAGGGCCAGAAGAAGGAGGCCTCGATGAAGCCTGCGCCCCGGCGCTTGCCCACTCCCCGGACGAAGAGGGCGAAGAGCAGGCCGATGCCGATGATCAGGGGCATGGCCAGGAGCGCGAACCAGAAGGTGTTCTTGAGCGCGTTCCAGAAGCGGGCGTCGTGGAGCAGGTTCGTGTAGTTCTTCAGGCCGATGAACTCGGAGCCCAGCAGGGGTTGCCACTTGAAGAGGCTGATGTAGAAGCCATAGACCATGGGCCAGAGGAGGAAGAGGGCCCAGATCACCGCGTAGGGCAGGACGAACAGAACGCCCTCCACGTGGCGGTTGCGCAGGAGCCGGGAGAGTGGCTTGAAGGGATGTTGGGTCATAGGGGCCTCGGCAGAGACAAGCGACAAGGGGGCGACCGGTAGGGGCGACCGAGCAGGTCGCCCCTACGCGTGGATGGGCGGTTACTGGCTCTGCAGGATCTGGTTGCACTCCTCCTCGGCCAGGCGCAGGGCCTCCTCCGGGGAGATCTCGCCGTTGTAGGCCCGTTGGATCTGGACCTGAATGGCGCTCTCCAGCTGGGAGCCCTTGGGGTGGTCGATGGGGTAGTGGATCCAGCCGTTGTTGGCCATGTCCGTGAACTTGGAGAGGGAGAGCTTCCAGGTGTCGGAGTTGCGCAGCTCCTCGCTCTCCAGGGCCGGCTTGTAGGCGGGGATGTGGCCGCCGTAGATGCCCCACAGGTCCGAGTGCTCGTTGATCCACTTGATGGCCTCGGCCGACTTGACCAGCACCTCGTCCGAGACGCCCTCGGGCTGCTTGGGGATGACCAGGTTGTGGCTGTTGGCCCAGGTCACCCGCTTGTCGTAGAACTGGGGCACGTAGGCGAAGCCCCAGTTTACCCCGCTCTCCTTGGCCGTCCAGTACATCCAGTTCCCCGCGAAGAGCATGCCCAGCTCACCTGCGGTGAACTGCTTGAAGCCGTCGGTGCCCGGCTCGTTCCAGCCCCGCTCCTGCACCATGCTGACCAGGAACTCCAGGGCCTTCAGCCCCTTCTCGTTGTTGAAGGTGGCCTTGGTGTAGCCCTCGTCGAAGAGTTCCCCGCCCTGCTGCCAGAAGAGGATGTACCAGGCCCGGCGCAGCTTGCGGGGCAGGGCGTCCTCCGCGGGGTGGAAGGCCTTGAAGCCCGCATCCCGGATGGCGTCCGCCGCGGCCACGAACTCGTCCATGGTCTGGGGCGGATTCTCCGGATCCAGGCCCGCGGCCTCGAAGATGTCCTTGTTGTACCACATGCCCCACATGTGGGTGTCCAGGGGCACCAGGTAGCGGTGACCGTCCCGCTCGCCGGCCTGCCACAGCTTCTCGATGTAGTCCTCTCCCTGAATGCCGGCCGCCTCCAGCAGGTTCCCCGCGGGCGAGGCCTCCAGAGGCGTCAGGGCCGGGTACATCTCCGAGAGCTTGTTGGTGTGGACAATGCCGATCTGGGGCGGGTTCCCGGCGATGACCGAGTTGGTCAACTGCGCGTAGTACTCAGACCACTGGCCCTGGGTCAGGGTGATCTGGGTGTCCTCGTGGCTCTCGTTGTAGGCCTGGACGATGCGCTCCATGGCCTGGGCATCGCCGCTGTGGAAGAGGGTGTTGAACCAGAGGGTGTACTTCTCCGCTTTGGGCTGAGGGGCCGCTTCCTCCGCCGGGGCCGCGGCCGGTGGTGGCGGTGCGGCGCAGGCCACCAGCACGAAGATCAGGAACAGAAACAGGGAGATGTGGGCGACACGTTTCATGGCTTTTCCTCCTTGGATGGGTGGTAGAGTGAGATACCGTTCCAAAACCTGCTTGGATCTAGCGCTGTCCGTTCGGGGGAAGCGGTTTCGACACTCGAAAAACGGAGGAAAGGGGGAGGTGAAAAATGCCTCGGGAGAAGGGATTTTGAAAACGTTTTCTGAACCCGTCTACCATTATACGGGGAATCGGGTCGCGGTGCAAGAGGCTTTTCCGAAATTCTCGCAAAACTGTTTGACAAATCCAGGGCGGCGTGATAGGCTTCCTCCGGCATTTGCGACTGAAATTAGCAAGAAATTTCTGCATCCAATTCCCCCGAGCGTACATCCCCCGCCCCAGTGAAGGTCGCCGGTGCCGCCGGGACGCTCCCCGGCCCATCTCCCGCCACAGCCAGCCAGTGGAAAGGCAACCGCCATGCGTGAATCGAGTCCGTCCAAACCGCCCCAGCGGCTTTTCATCCCCGGCCCCACAGACGTGCTCCCGGACGTGCTGGAGGCCCAGACCGCGCCCATGATCGGCCACCGCTCCACGGAGTTCGAGGCCCTCTACGCCAAGTGCGAGGAGCAGCTCCAGCGGCTCTTCTTCACCCAGAGCCGGGTCTACATCCTGGCCTCCTCCGGGACGGGCCTGCAGGAGGCAGCCATCCGCAACTGCGTGGGCGGCCGGGTGATCAGCTTCGTGAACGGGGCCTTCAGCCAGCGCTGGTACGACGTGGCCACCGGCTGCGGCAAGGAGGCCATCCGGGTGGACGTGCCCTGGTGCACCGCGGTGAAGCCGGCCCAGGTGGCCGAGGCCCTGGAGGCCGCCCTGGCCGACGGCCCGGTGGATGCCATCACCGTGGTCCACAACGAGACCAGCACTGGGGTCATCAGCCCGGTGGGGGAGATCGCCGCCCAGGTCCGGGCCATCAGCCCGGAGACCCTGGTCCTGGTGGATGCCGTCTCCTCTTTCAGCGGGGTGGCCATCCCCTTCGATGAGTGGGGGCTGGACGTCTGCCTCACCTCCTCCCAGAAGGCCCTGGCCGTGCCGCCGGGCCTGGCCTTCGCCGCGGTCTCGGATCGGGCCCTGGCCCGGGCCGAATCGGTCCAGGGACGGGGCTGGTACTTCGATTTCCTCCTCCTGGAGAAGTACCTGAAACGCAGCACCACCCCGGCCACCCCGGCCATCTCCCTGGTGCGGGCCCTGAGCGTGCAGCTGGACCACATTTTCCAGGAGGGGCTGGAGGCCCGGTTCGCCCGGCACCGCACTCTGCAGGAGCGGACCCACGCCTGGGCCCAGGAGCGGGGCTTCGATCTCATGGCCGAGGAGGGCTACCGTTCCCCCACGGTGACGGCCATCGAGAACAGCCGGGGGCTGGACATCCCGGACCTGAACCGCTACCTGGCCCAGCAGGAGATGCAGATCTCCAACGGCTACGGACCCTACAAAGGCAAGGCCTTCCGCATCGGCCACATGGGGGAAGTCCAGGTGGCGGACCTGGAGCGCCTCTTCCAGGCCATGGACGCCTACCTGGAGCAGGCTGGCTGAGTCCCAGAGCATCTGCCGCCTGACTTTAGAAGCGATCTGAGCACGGGTAACTAAACTGTGGTCAATTTGAAAGCAGAAGTTTTCCCGGCTCTCGCCGGATGCGCCATCCGGCGGGTCACGGATCCGCCTAGCGCCTCCAAAACTGCCGGTTCCAATTTGACTTGAGTTTAGACGGGTAACTAGAACAGAGAGAAACCATGGAGAACAGTCGCCCCAACGTCCTCATCTGTGACCCCATCCACCCGGCCGGCGTGGAGCTCTTGCGCCAGAAGGCCAACGTGGACGTGGCCGAGAAGGCCCTGAGCGAAGAGGAGCTGATCCAGCGCATCGCCAACTGCCACGCGGTGATCGTGCGCAGCCGCACCCACATCACCGCCAACGTGATCCACAACGCCCACCACCTGCGGGTCATCGCCCGGGCCGGCGCGGGGCTGGACACCATCGACGTGGACGCGGCCCAGTCCCACGGCATCGAGGTGGTCAACGCGCCCGGGGCCAACACCCTGGCCGTGGCCGAGCACACCTTCGGCCTCATGCTGGCCCTGGCCCGCAAGATCGTCCAGGCGGACCAGAGCCTGAAGGCGGGGCGTTGGGAGAAGTCCAAGCTCCTGGGCACGGGCCTGGCCGGGAAGACCCTGGGCATCATCGGCTTCGGGCGCATCGGCCGGCAGGTGGCCCGGCGCGCCAAGGCCTTCGACATGCAGGTGGTGGTCAACCAACCCCGCCTGACCCCGGAGCTGGCCCTGGAGCTGGGGGTGGAGAAGGTGGATCTGCCGGAACTGCTGGAGCGGGCTGACTTCGTCACCCTGCACGTGCCCATGCGCCCAGCCAACGTGGGGCTCATCGGCGAGGAGGAGCTCTCCATGATGAAGCCCAGCGCCTACCTGATCAACACGGCCCGGGGCGGCATCGTGGACGAGGACGCCCTGCTCCATGCCCTGGAGGAGGGGCGCATCGCCGGGGCAGGGCTGGACGTCTTCCAGGGGGAGCCCCATGTGAAGCCGGAGCTGGTGCGGCATCCCCGGGTGGTGGCCACGCCCCACATCGGCGCCAGCACCGAGGACGCCCAGCGCAAGGCCGCGCTCACCGTGGCCGAGCAGGTGCTGGCCATCCTGGAGCGCACCGGCTCCTCCGAGACCCTTTCTCTGAAGGTGGTGCCCATCCAGGATGTGATCCCCCACGAGTCCATCGATCCCAAGCGGGTGGCCGGGCTGGCTGCCCGCCTCCAGGACGACGGCTACCTGGTCAATCCGCCGGTGGTGGCCAAGTGGGGCCAGCAGTACGTGGTCCTGGACGGGGCCACCCGGCTCACCGCCTTCAAACAGATGGGATTTCCCCACATCATCGTTCAGCTGGTGGATTTCCACCACAACGAAGTGCAGCTCCACACCTGGTACCACGCGGTGCGGGGCGGCGCCCCACAGGAGCTCCTGGATGTGCTGGCCCAGGTGCCCGGCCTGAAGATGACGCCCATGCCGGTGGAGTCCCTGGAGCGGGCCCTGCAGGAAGGCCACGGCCTGGCCTACCTCCTCACCCGGGACGGTCAAGGCTACCTGCTGGAAAAGGCCGAGGACGCGGAGGGAGACTGGATCGATGTCCTCAACCAGCTGGTGGATGCCTACACCCACTGGGGGCACGTGGACCGCACCCTGACCACGGACGTGGCCGCGCTGAAAGCCCAGTACCCGGACTTCGTGGGGCTGGTGGTCTTTCCCCAGTTCTCGCCGGACCAGGTCCTGGAGATCGCCGGCCGGGGCCACACCATGCCCGCGGGGATCACCCGCTTCGTCATCCCTGGGCGGGTCCTGCGCCTGAATGCTCCCCTGCAGAAGCTGGCCAGCCCGGAGCCTCTGGCGGCCAAGAGCGCCTGGCTGGACCGCTTCGTGCAGCAGAAGCTGAGCCACCGTCGGGTGCGCTACTACCAGGAGCCGGTGATCCTGTTGGATGAGTGAGGGCGTGGAGGGCTCCACAGGCGGGGCCCGGGAGGTCCAGGACAGGGAGATCGGAGACTGCGGCGGATCCAGCGCCGATCGCCTGCTCCAACTTCCAACTCCCAACTCCCAACTTCCAGTTTCCAACTTCCCCTTAAAACCCAGTTGATTCCCGTTTCGCTTTCTGCTACACTCCCTGGCATGGTTGTTCCCACACTACTGCGAGCACAAGCGAGGCTAGGCACATGGATTTCTCGGATCTGAACGACGAAGAACTGTTCCTCCAGATGCAGGACGACCTCTACGATGGCTTGAAAGAGGAGGTGGTGGCCGAGACCGAGGAGGCCCTGAAACGGGGCTTCAGCCCCCAGGACATCCTGGACAAGGGGCTGGTGGCCGGCATGGACATCGTGGGCGTGGACTTCCGGGATGGCATCCTCTTCGTCCCAGAGGTGCTCATGGCGGCCAACGCCATGAAGGCGGCCATGGAGCTCCTGCGCCCCCTGCTCACGGCCAGCGGCGCTGCCCGCATCGGCACCATGGTCATCGGCACGGTGAAGGGGGACATCCACGACATCGGCAAGAACCTGGTGGGGATGATGATGGAGGGGGCCGGCCTGGAGGTGGTGGACCTGGGCATCAACGTGGACGCGGACAAGTTCATCCAGGCCGTGCGGGAGCACCAGCCGGAGATCCTGGGGATGAGCGCCCTGCTCACCACCACCATGCCCTACATGAAGACGGTGGTGGATGCCCTGGGCGAGGAAGGGCTGCGGGACGACATCTACGTCATGGTGGGCGGCGCGCCCATCACCGAGAGCTTCGCCCAGGAGGTGGGGGCCGACGCCTACGGCCGGGACGCCGCGGTGAGCGTGGAGATCGCCCGGGCCTACCTCCTCACCCGCCGGGGCGCGGAGACCCCGGCCTAGGCCGGCGCGAACCGTGCTCTACCTGGTCGCCACCCCCATCGGAAACCTGGGCGACATCACCCTGCGCGCCCTGGAGGTCCTGAAGGAGGTGGACTTCGTCGCCAGCGAGGACACCCGGCGCACCGGACGCCTCCTGAAACATTTTGGCATCTCCAAGCCCCAGATCCCGTTCCACGAGCACAACGAGGAGCGGGCTGGGGCTCGCATCATTGGCTTGCTCCAGGAGGGCAAGTCCGTGGCCCTGGTGACCAGCGCCGGCACCCCTGGCATCTCGGACCCGGGCTTCACCCTGGTGCGCCGGGCCATCCAGGAGGGGCTGGAGGTGACCATGGTCCCCGGTCCCGTGGCCCTGATCCCGGCCCTGGTCCTCTCCGGGCTGCCGGTCCACAGCTTCACCTTCCGAGGCTTTCCTCCCCGCAAATCCGGTCCCCGCCGCCGCTTCCTGGCCGTGGACCAGGACTCCCCTCACACCCTCATCTTCTACGAGAGCCCCTACCGGGTGGCCGCCCTCCTGGAGGACGCCCTGGCCGTCTACGGGGATCGGCCGGCCGCCCTGGCCCACGAGCTGACCAAGATCCACGAGACGGTGGACCGAGGCACCCTCTCCGAGCTGCTGGAGCAGGTCAAAGGGGCCCGGCTCAAGGGCGAGTACATCCTGGTGGTGGCGGGGAAGTCAGACCGATAAACCCGGAGGCGGGAAGCGAGGAGCGGGCGACCAGATGGCTCTCCTACTCTCAAATCTCTCCTAATTCCCTCCACCCAATCTTCGATCTTCTTTCTCTTCCCCGGCTTTCTCCAACCGGTCCAGCACCTCCTGCAGATCCGGCGGCAGGGGCGAGACGAACTCCCGCTCCTCCCCGGTGCTGGGCAGGCGGAAGCGCAGCTTGTGGGCGTGGAGGAAGAGGCGAGGCACTGGGAGGCGCGGGCGCTTGGGCCCGTAGATGGGATCCCCGACGATGGGGTGGCGGAGCCAGGCGAAGTGGACCCGGATCTGGTGGGTGCGGCCGGTGTGGAGCACCACTTTGACCAGGCTGAAGTGGGCCAGGCCCCCGGGCAGCCGGGCCGTGTAGAGCCCTATGACCTGGTACTCGGTGACCGCCTCCCGGCCCCGGGAGCGGCCCGTGCGGGGATCCGGGGGGAGGACGGCCATGCGCTGTCGCTGAGTGGGGTGGCGCCCGATGGGGGCCACGATCCGGCCACGCTCCGGCCTCAGCCGCCCCTCCACCAGGGCCAGGTACTCCTTGTAGACCGTGCGGGAGGCGAACTGTTCCTGGAGGAAACGGTGGGCCCGGTCGTTCTTGGCCACCACGATCAGGCCGGAGGTGTCCTTGTCCAGCCGGTGGACGATGCCTGGCCGCTTCTCGCCCCCCACGCCTTCCATGTCCGGGAAGCGGTGGAGAAGGGCATGGACCAGGGTGCCCCGGGCGTGCCCCGGCGCAGGATGGACCACCATGCCGGCCGGCTTATCGATGACTGCGATGTCCGGGTCCTCGTAGACCACCTTCAGGGGGATGGCCTCCGGGACCAGGCCGCTTTCCTCCGTCTCCTCGGGCAGCTCCACCGCCACGGTCTGGCCTGGCTCCAGGGCCAGGCTGGGCTTGGCCGCCCCTCCGTCCACCGTCACCCGTCCGGCCTTGATCCAGCGTTGGATCTCGCTGCGGCTGCGCGCGGGCAGCTGGGACGCCAGCCAGCGGTCCAGGCGCTGGCCTCGAGCTTCCGGGGGCACGGGCAGGGTGAAGATGTCGGCGGGCATGGGGATCTGGGTGGGGCGGAAGGCGGGGGAAGGGC
>WGCB01000729.1 GCA_015494005.1 Caldilineaceae bacterium | reverse complement strand
GCTGGAGGCCTCCCAGGAGGCTGGGCCAGGGGGCAACGGGCTGGAGGAGCCGGGCAGGGTGATCCAGGAGGCCGGTGGGGCGTCCCCGAAACGAGGCATGGCCTACCTGGTGGGCGCCGGGCCAGGACGGGCTGGGTTGATCACCGTGTGGGGGCGGGATGTTCTTCAACGGGCAGATGTGGTAATCTATGACCGACTCATCGCCCGAGAGCTGCTGGCCCTGATCCGGCCGGACGCGGAGCGGATCTACGCGGGCAAACGGCCCGGCCGTCACGTCATCCCCCAGGACGAGATCAACCGCATATTGGTGGCCCGGGTCCAGGCCGGGAAGTCGGTGGTGCGCCTGAAGGGCGGGGACGCCTTCGTCTTCGGCCGGGGCGGGGAAGAGGCCCTGGCTCTGGCCCAGGCTGGGCTGCCCTTCCAGGTGGTGCCGGGGGTGACCTCGGCCCTGGCTGCTCCAGCCTTCGCCGGCGTGCCGGTGACCCACCGGGGCGTGGCCACCTCCTTCGCGGTGGTGGCCGGCTACGAGGACCCCACCAAGCCCCAGAGCATGACCGACTGGTCCGCGCTGGCCCGCATCCCCACCCTGGTGATCCTCATGGGCGTGAAGCGGGTGCAGGCCATCGTGGAGGCCCTGCTGGCCGCGGGGCGGGACCCGGAGACGCCGGCCCTGGCTGTCCACGCGGGGACCACGGACCAGCAGCGGGTGGTGCGGGCCACCCTGGCCGCCCTGCCCCAGGCTGTCCAGGAGGGAGGCATCCGTCCTCCCGCGGTCATGGTCATCGGCCCGGTGGCGGCCCTCCACGATCAGCTGGCCTGGTTCCGCCCGGATGGCTTGGCCGCGGGCTTCGTGGAGCGGGCGATGATCGATGACGGCGAGAGGGCGACCACGTAGTTTCCAGTCCGTAGTTTCCAGTCCACCAACTCCTGGCCACCCCATTCCACCACCAGCGGAGAAGCAGTGTGTTGACCCATCCATCCATCGAGCAATCCCCGGCCCTCTCCCGGGAGGAGGCCTACCGGCTGATCCACGCGGAGGGCACGGATCTGGTGCGCCTCCTGGAGCGGGCCTCGGCCCTGCGGGACGCCCACCATGGCCGCACCGTCACCTACTCCCGCAAGGTCTTCATCCCCCTGACCAACCTCTGCCGGGACAAGTGCGCCTACTGCACTTTCGCCAAGCTGCCCAGCGATCCCGCAGCCCGCACCCTGACGCCGGAGGAGGTCCTGGCCATCGCCCGGGCCGGGGCCGCGGCCGGCTGCAAGGAGGCCCTCTTCTCCCTGGGCGAGAAGCCGGAGGAGCTGCACCGCCTGGCCCGGCGTCAGCTGGAGGCCCTGGGCTACGCCAGCACCCAGGAGTACCTGGTGGCCATGTGTCGCCTGGTCTTCCAGGAGACGGGGCTGATCCCCCACGTCAACCAGGGGGTGATGAGCCGGGCGGAGATGGCAGAGCTGCGTCCCTGGAGCGGCAGCATGGGCCTGATGCTGGAGAACGTGAGCCCCCGGCTCATGGAACCGGGCCAGGCCCACTTCGGCTGCCCGGGCAAGGAGCCCTCCCTGCGGCTGGAGACCATGGCCCAGGCCGGGGAGCTGTGCATCCCCTTCACTACGGGCATCCTCATCGGCATCGGCGAGACCCGGGAGGAGCGGGTGGACAGCCTCTTCGCCATCCGGGAAGTGCACGCCCGGCACGGCCAGATCCAGGAAGTGATCGTCCAGAACTTCCGCCGCAAGCCGGACATCCGCTACCGGGATCGGGACGAGCCCAGCGTACTGGAGATGCTGCGCACCATCGCCGTGGCCCGGCTGATCCTGGGGGGCGAGATGAGCATCCAGGCCCCGCCCAACCTGACGCCGGACGCCTACGGCCTCTACCTGCTGGCCGGCATCAACGACTGGGGCGGCGTCTCCCCGGTGACCCAGGACCACATCAACCCGGAGGCGGCCTGGCCCAAGATCGACGAGCTGGCCCAGGTCACCCAGGACGCCGGCTTCCAGCTGCGGGAGCGGCTGACCATCTACCCCCGCTACCTGCTGGAGCGGCCTGACTGGGTGGCGCCCCGCATCCGAGCCCAGGCCCAGCAGTGGATCGACGAGACCGGGCTGGTGTCACAGAAGTTCACCACCCCGTCGCCTGCCACACCACTAGAAACCACCGAGTGAGCCAACCATGAACGGAGAATTGCCGACCATTGGAATGCCGTCCCTGGAGCAGCTCTTCCGAGGGGTGACGCCCGAGGTGGGGCGGATCCTGGAGCGGGCCCTGGCCGAGGAGGAGATCCAGCCCGAGGAGGCGGAGTGCCTCTTCCAGGCCCAGGGCGTGGACCTGCTGGCCCTCATGGCCGTGGCCGATGAGCTGCGTCGCCGCCAGGTGGGGGATCGCATCACCTTCGTGAAGGTGCGCAACATCAACTTCACCAACGTCTGCTACACCGGCTGCCAGTTCTGCGCCTTCGGCCTGCCCCGCCAGGACCCGGAGGCCTACACCTTCTCCATCCAGGAGGTGGTGGCCCAGGCGGTGGAAGCCTGGGAGTGGGGCTGTACAGAGGTCTGCATGCAGGGCGGCCTGAACCCCCAGCTGGGCGGGGAGATCTACTTCCAGCTGGTGGCGGCCATCAAGGAGCGGCTGCCGGAGATCCACATCCACGCCTTTTCGCCCTTCGAGATCCAGTACGCCAGCCAGATCCTGGGCCAGCCCGTGGAGACCATCCTGCGTCGGCTGAAGGATCTGGGCCTGGGATCCATCCCGGGCACGGCCGCGGAGATCCTGGACACGGAGGTGCGGCGGATCCTGACCAAGAACAAGCTCAGCGCGGAGGCCTGGGTGGAGATCATCACCACGGCCCACCGCATCGGCCTGCCCTCCACCGCCACCATCATGTACGGTCACGTGGACGAGCCCCGGCACTGGGCCGCCCACCTGGATCTGCTGCGGCGCATCCAGCGGGAGACCGGCGGCTTCACCGAGATGGTGCCCCTGGGCTTCATCCACGAGAAGACCCAGCTCTACGCCTCGGGCCAGGCCCGGCCGGGCCCCACGGGCATGGAGAGCGTGAAGATGCACGCGGTGGCTCGGCTCATGCTGGGCTGGGACATCCCCAACCTGCAGGTGAGCTGGGTGAAGCTGGGCCGGGCCATGAGCCAGCTCTGCCTCCAGGCCGGGGCCAACGACTTCGGCGGCACCCTGATCAACGAGCGCATCAGCCGCATGGCCGGGGCCACCACGGGCCAGTACCTGCCGCCGGAGGAGATGGAGCGGCTGATCCTGGACATGGGGCGCATCCCCGCGGAGCGCACCACCCTCTACCAGATCGTCCACGAAGGCCCCCGCCACTACGATCCGTCCCGGCCGGCGACCATGCGGCCCTTCGAGCCGGTCCGCCAGCCGATCACGCTCAACAGCTGACCATCGAAGCCACCCAGCGACAGCGCGCGTGCCGCGGGCTGCATCTCCCGCGAGAAGGCCATGCATTCCGGTCAACCGAGCCGCCAATCCAGCGAAGCGCCCATCCCCCCGACCCTCCTCATCGCCGGCCAGGCCTCGGGGGTGGGCAAGACCACCAT
>WGCB01000728.1 GCA_015494005.1 Caldilineaceae bacterium | reverse complement strand
GCCCTGCGCCGGGCAGGATCCCAGTATACCCCAGCCCGGCCGTTCGTTCCGTAAGTGCCCGTCCACATCGTCCAATCCACATGGCCTGGACGGACAACGCTTTCAGGGCGGCTACTCGGAGCCGGGGCCTCTCGACCCTAGCCCAGCTTGGCCAGCTCCTCCTGGATGCTCACCCCCACGCAGTGGGTGGGCGCCCGGTGGATGGGCGGCATGCCCCGGTGGAAGGAGCGATGGGGCACCGAGGCCTCGTCCGGCTTGTCGCTCATGCTCAGGAGCAGGCAACCCCGCTCCTTCAGCCAGAGAGCGGCCTCCCGCACCTCCTGGGTGATGGTGATCTCCTGGGCCAGGCGCTCCTCTGCTGGGGTCTCATCGGGCAGGTTGTTCATGTGAGCCAACGTGGCCGCGAACTCCTCGCGCCGGAAGCGTTTGAAGGGGGTGGGATCCCCCTGGCGCAGGCTGGCCATCAAGGCCTCATGGACCTGTCGCATGGCCTCGTTGCGGACGGCGCCCTGAAGGATGAGGGTCTCTGTCCAGCGGGTGAACTGCTCGAAGCTGTTCAGGCAGCCCTTGTCCATCTCTTCCAGCAGATCCTCGTAGCGGATCATGCCCGTGTTGAGCACCAGGCAGATGTAGGCCAGGTAATCCTGGTTGTCCTCGGTCAAGCTGTGGTACTTGGACTGGTTCAGCTCATGGTAGTGCTGCTCGAAGAGCTCCCGGTCGAAGTCGCTGCCCAGGATGCTGTCGATGGTGCGGTAGATCCCTTCCAGGCGAGCCAGGTCGATGGCCTGGTCGTTGCGGCCCCGGGCCCCCAGGACCGTCTTGTCGATGTCCAGGATCACCCCGGTGCCTCGATCCAGGGAGCGGCCCTGCTCCAGGTTCCAGGCCAGCCACTCCACCAAGCTGCTCCAGCGGTTGGCCGTGGCGATCCCTTCCTCCACCTGGAAGCTCGCCGGCTCCTCCGCCCGCTCGCTGCCGATGAAGGCACTGCCCGGCAGCCCACTCGCCGACACAATGTTGCGGAAGGCCTGGCCGTCCCCGGAGAGGGTGTCCCCGATGAAGAGGATCTCCTGCAACTCCGCGCCCCGCATGGCCTGCATCTGCTCCAGGAACCAGACCGCGGCCTTGGCATATTCTGGATCCAGTTTGCGGGGGATGCGGGCCTTGTCCAGGCCCATCTGGTAGTAGGCGCTCTTGAAGCCCCGCAGCCGCCGGTCCAAGGGTTCCAGGCTCCGGTAGATGACCCAGTCCTCCACCAGCTCCGCCAGGGTGCTGACGCCGAAGTTCTGCAACGAAATGGGGTAGCTTTGGATTGTCTCTTGTGCTTTCAACACGTTCTTCCCTGTGAACCTTCCAACTCTAGACACGACTCGAAACACGTGGGACTGCTCGCAGCCTCGCCCTGGGGACGTCCATCACACCGGGCTGGCCACCCGGGCCAGGGCCGCGGCCTCCGCCCCCAGATAGCCCTGGGCCACCAGCAGCTCCGCGTTGAGCAGGCTTCCGCCGGCCGCCCCCCGGACCGTGTTGTGCCCCAGCACCAGGAACTTGAAGTGGAAGAGGGGGTCCTCTCGCAGACGCCCTACCACCGTGGCCATCCCCGGCACTTGACCCAGCATGCGATCCATGCGGGGCTGGGGCCGGTCCGGCTCGGAGCGCACCACGATGGGCGGCTGGGGTGCGCTGGGCAGGTTCAGCTGCTGGGCCAGGGGCCGGTACTCCTGCCAGGCTTCCCGGATCGCCTCCAGGCTTGGCCTTTGCTTACATTCTACGCTGACCGCCTCCAGATGTCCATTTCGCACAGGCACCCGATTGCAGTGAGCGCTGATCACGATCTCCGCGGGCTGGATCCGCTCCCCGTCCAGGCGCCCCAGAAGCTTGTGGGGCTCCCGCTGTTCTATCTTCTCCTCTTCGTTGGGGATGTAGGGCACGATGTTGTCCAGGATGTCCATGCTGCTCACCCCCGGGTAGCCGGCCCCGCTCACCGCCTGCATGGTGACCACGAAGACTTTGCGGATGCCGAAGGCCTGGTGCAGGGGATGCAGGGCGCTGACCAGGTGGGTGGTGCTGCAGTTGGGATTGGTGGTGATGAAGCCCTTCCAGCCTCGCCGGGCCTGCTGCACCGGGATCAGGGCCAGGTGCTCCGGGTTCACCTCCGGGATGAGGAGGGGGATGTCATCGTCGTAGCGGTGGGCGCTGGCGTTGCTGCAGACCGCGTAGCCGGCCGCGGCCAGCTCCTGCTCCACCTCCCGGGCTGCGCCGGAGGGCAGGGCGCTGAAGACGATCTGGCAGTCCATGCCCGGCCGGGCCTCCTCCAGGACCACGTCCCGCAGGTGCGCGGGCATGTCCCCTCGCAGGACCCATTTGCAGGCCTCCCCGTAGCGCCGGCCCACGTTGCGCTGGGAGGCAGTCAACACGCTGATCTCGAACCAGGGATGTCCCTGGAGAAGCTGCACGAAACGCTGTCCCACGGCGCCCGTCGCGCCCAGGATACCCACTTTAATTTTGCTGCCCATGGAATCTTCTCTCCATCGCTGCGAAGCAACTGGTCGTTTTTTCGATTTCTGTCTCGTGGGGCGCTCACCTGCCGGTGAAGGCCAGCTCCACCAGATCGCTCAGGACACCGGCGGCGGTGGCGTCCACCCCGGCCCCCCGCCCCTGGATCACCAGGGGGTTGGGGCTGTACCAACGGCTGGTAAACTCTACCAGATTGTCGGTCCCTGTCAACCGGCCGAGGGGGCTGTCCCGGTCCACCGGGGTCAAGCCCACCCGGCAGCGGCCGTCCTGGATGGTGGCCGCATAGCGGAGGACCTGGCCCTCCTGGGCCGCGGCCGTCACCTGCTCCTGGAAGGAGGCGTCCAGCGCCGGCAGCCGGGCCAGGAACTCCTCCACCGAGAGCTCGTCCAGCTCCGGCGGGTAGAGGCCGGCGACCTCCACGTCCGACAGGTCCAACCGCCAGCCCATGCCCCGGGCCAGGATCAGGGCCTTGCGGGCCACGTCCACGCCCCCCAGGTCGTCCCGGGGATCCGGCTCGGTGTAGCCCTGCTCGTAGGCCTCCTGGACGATCTGGCTGAAGGGACGGCCCGCCTGGAGGCCGGTCATCACGTAGCCCAGGGTGCCGCTGAAGGTGCCGCTGATGCGCTGGATCGGGTCCCCGCTGGCCAGCAGCCGGTTCAGCGTGGCGATGACCGGCAACCCAGCCCCCACGGTGGTCTCCCAGCGGACCCGGGCCAGATCCAAGGGCGCCTCCTCGGTGCCCCCGGCTCGGACGAGCCGGTCGTACACCTCCTGTTCCACGGTCAAGGGTTTCTTGTTGGCCAGGACCAGCTTGTAGCCTCGTTCCAGCCCGAAGAGCAGGGCCGGGACCGTCTCCTCCGTGGCGGTGCAGTCCACCACCAGGGTGCCGGGCAAGCCTACGATGTCCAGGATGGCGGACAGATCGTCCTGGGTGCCGCCCAGGGGATGCTCCAACAGGGAGCCGCCCCGGGTCTTGATGTCCAGGATGTCCAGGAGCTGGGCGTCGTTCAGCCCTTCCATGGGCTCCACCACCGCGGAGCGGCTGTCGCACAGGGCCAGGAAACGGATCCAGAGGCCGTACTGGCGCGCATGGCGCTCCCGGTTCTCCACGATCTGGCGGACCAGCGCCTGGCCCACCCCTCCAACGCCGAAAAGCACAACGGGCAGTTCGTTCATAGCAGCCTATTATAACATAGAGGGAGCCAGGGCCCTTACGGAAGCCCCCCGCTCCCTCGTTCGATTTGCCTGGATTATATCACAAAGTTTTTCTGGGAAAGGTGAAGAGTAACTGACAAAAGCCAGGGTCCAGCTCGGGCTCACCGGGCTGGCTGGGCCGGCTCCAGCATCTGGTGCAGCTGGAAGGCGTCGTGGATGGCTCGCACCGCGGCGGCCGCGTCCCCGTCGGTCACCACCAGGCTGATGTTGGCCTCGCTGGCCCCCTGAGCGATGGCAATGACGTTGATGTTCTCCTCGCCCAGGGCGTTGAAGACCCGGGCTGCGATGCCCGGCGTCCCTTTCATGCCCGAGCCCACCACGGCCACGATGACGATCTCCTTCTGGTCCCAGATGCGCTCGATGTAGCGGCGGTGCAGCTCCCGCTCGAACTCCTCCTCCAGGGCCTTCAGGACCCGCGCCGCGCTGCTGTTGGGCACCACGAAACAGATGCTCTGCTCGCTGCTGCTCTGGCTGATCATGAGGACGTTGGCCTGCTCCCGCGCCACGCTGCCGAAGGTGCGGGCCGCGATGCCGGGCACGCCCATCATGCCCCGGCCAGCCACGGTGATCAGGTTCATGTCCCGGATGGCGGTGATGGCCTTGACCCCGCCCCGACCGTTGCTCTCCCGGGCCGCCAGGATGCGGGTGCCCGGGTGGCTGGGGTTGAAGGTGTTCAGCACCCGCAGGGGGATCTTCTTCTCCACCGCGGGGGTCACGGTCTTGGGATGGAGCACCTTGGCCCCGTAGTAGGCCAGCTCCGCCACCTCCTCGTAGCTCAGCTCCGGCAGGCTGCGGGCGTTGGGCACGATGCGGGGGTCCGCGGTGAGGACGCCATCCACATCCGTCCAGATCTGGATCTCGTCCACGTCCAGGGCCGCGCCGATGATGGCCGCGGAGTAGTCGGAGCCGCCCCGGCCCAGGGTGGTGGGGACGCCCTCCTCGGTGGCCCCCACGAAGCCAGTGATCACCGGCACCACGCCGCTCTCCACCATGGGACGGATCCGGTCCTGGACCCGCTGGGTGGTGGGACCCATGCGGGGGGCCGCGCCGCCGTGGACGTTGTCGGTGACCACGATCTGGCCCGCGTCCACGAACTGGGCCTTCACGCCCCGGGCCCGGAGCACCGCGGCCAGGAGGGGCGCGCTGAGCCGTTCCCCCAGGCCGCTGACCACGTCCAGCCCCCGGTCCGTGAGCTCACCCAGCACGGCGATGCTGCGGCAGAGGCGCTCGAACTCCCGCAGGCGGTCGTCCAGGAGACGCCCCAGCGCGGCCCGCTCCACCCCATCCTCGATGAGCTGGCCGGCCACCACCTGGTGCTTGACCAGGAGCTGGCCCCGGGCTTCCCGGTAGGGGCCCTCGTCCCCTGCGGCCGCGGCCTGGGCCGCGTGGATGAGGGTGTTGGTCACGCCGCTCATGGCGCTGGTGACCACCACCACGCCTGGGCGGTCGGTCTGGGCCTGTTCCTGGACCTTCTCGGCGACGATGTCTGCGACCTGGGCGATGGCGTCCGTGCTCCCCACGGACGTCCCGCCGAATTTCATGACGATCATGGATGGCGATGCTCCTTGGAACTGTGAGAAAGATCGAAAATCTGAAGATCGAAGATCGGTCGGGTTCGTTGATTGGATGGCTAGTTGATTGGGGACCTCACCCCTCCCCAGCCACTTGGTAGGCGGAGCGAGCCGGGACAGGATGAGGTGCTTCCGTCAACGACGCCAACGCTTCATCTGGTCTTTTTGACACGGTTGCTCCTTGTCTTCCCTCCTCCGTGTCTCCCTTCTCTGTGTTTCTCTTCTCTGTTTCTCCCTGTCCGCTTGTCCGCTGTTTCCAGCACGAAGACAGCGGTGGTGGCCAGCAGGTTCTTGATCTTGCGCACGTGGATGCGCCGCTCCCCGGCCAGGTAGGCCTGCTGCCGGATGCGGATGCCCAGCCCCTGGCAGAAGTGGGCGAAATCCGTGATGGAAAAGGCCTGCCAGCGGGGCACCTGGTACCACTCCTGGGGCAGATCCGGGGCCTTGGGCACCCGTCCGGTGAGGAGCAGCTCCAGCCGACAGCGCCAGTAGCCCCAGTTGGGGAAGCTCACCACCCCTTGCCGGCCCACCCGCAGCATCTCCCCCAGGATCATGGCCGGATCGTCCAGGAAGGGCAGGGTCTGGCTCAGGACCACGTAGTCGAAGCTATTGTCCGGGTAGTCGGCCAACCCCTCTTCCAGGTTGCCCTGGCGCACGCTCAGCCCCCGGCGCACGCAGGTGAGGATGTTGGCCTCGTCCAGCTCGATGCCCCGGCCCTTCACCTGCTTGTGGGCCACCAGGTGAGCCAGCAGCGCGCCGTCGCCACAGCCCA
>WGCB01000727.1 GCA_015494005.1 Caldilineaceae bacterium | reverse complement strand
TGGTGGGCGCTCTCCTTGCGCCAGATGCGCACGTACCAGTGGCCGTCCTCGGCGATGAAGACGGCGTAGAGCTTGCGGTTGGCCGGGTTGTAGGCCACGGTGAAGGGCACGGCCCGGGGGCCGAAGGTGAGCTCGGCGCCGTCCGCCTGCCACTGGCCGCTCTGGCGGGTGAGGATGCGGCCGTTGCCTGCGTCCCGGTGCAGGGCGATGAAGTGCTGCTCCGCGGGGTCCGCGGCCAGGCCGTAGATACCTGGATCGGTGTGAAAGCGCCGCTTCAACGACATGCCTTCGATGATGGCTACCCCTTTGATGCTACGCACCGCCACGGCCACCGTGTCCAGTTCGGGGAGGATGGCCATGATGGCGGCCTCCTGGCCCACGGGGATGCGGGCCAGGACGTCCAGGGAATCGCCGTCGTAGACCCAGACGTCGCCGCTGGCGAAGTTGCTGACGTAGAGGCGGTTGGTGTGGGGATTGATGACCACGTCCCAGGGCTCGTCACCGGTGGGGACGCTGTCCAGCAGGGCCAGGGTGCGTGCGTCCAGTTTGAGGAGGCGATCGTCGCCCTTGCTGACCACGTAGAGGGCGTCCTGCGCCGGGTAGACGGCCATGCCATTGGGGTAGTGGGCTCCTATTTTGCAGCCGACGGGTGCCTCACAGAAGCCGTTGGTATCACTCTCCGACTCCGGACTGCTCTCCAGGCGGAGCACCAGGGGCAGGTAGAGGTTGTGGGCCGGGATCACCTGGGCCGAGGATTCAATCTGGCCTGAGGGGGCTGCGTAGTGGGTGCCAGCTTCGTCGACGATGGCACCCAGCTGGGCGATGTTGGTCGTGGGCTGGGCCTGGAGCAGGCGGAAAGTCACCCGGAAGCGGACGGTCTCACCTGGAGCCACGTCTCCCAGCTCCGTGGTGATGTCGGGCCAGAGGAGTTGGACCCAGCCTCCATCCGCGGAGATTCGAGGCGGCGAGATCTCACTCTCCACAAAGGCCAGCACATCCGGGTCGAAGAGGTCCATGACCATCACCTGGGTGAAGACATGGCCCGAGGTGTTGGTCACCGCGATGACGAAGGTCAGCGTGTCCCCTGGCATCAGGAGAGCGCCGTCGGCTGCCTCCAGCACTTTGCTGATCTGGGCCATGCCGGTGACCGGCACGGTGGGCGCCACCGTGGGAGTCGGGGTGGGCGTGGGCACTGGCGTGGGTGTGGAAGTCGGCGCGGGCGTGGAGGTGGGCGTAGCCGTGGGGGTCGGTGTGGCCCCCAGCTGCACGGTGACGGTGAAGGCCTGGGTGGCCTGGGCTCCCGCGCTGTCCTGCACGAGCAGCGTCACCCCGTGGTCACCCACATCGCCGGATCCAGGCACGCCGTCGAGGCTGGCCGTGCCGTCCCCGTGATCCGTCAAGGTGAGCCAGCCCGGCAAGTGCACCCCGCTGATGGTCAGGCTGTCCCCGGGATCCACATCACTGGCCGCGACCGTGTAGCTGTACGGGGTGCCGGTGGCGGCGCTGGTGACCGGCGAAGAGGTGAAGAAGGGCGGCGAGTTCACGTTGTGCACCGTGATCACCACGCCCTGGACATCGGTGGCCCCGGCTTGGTCCTCCGCCTGGAGCAGCAGGCCGTTGGTCCCCACGTCCTCGTTGCCCGGGGTGCCGGCCAGCGTCGCCGTGCCATCCCCGTGATCCGTCAAGGTGAGCCAGCCCGGCAGCACCACACCCTGGATGCGCACCGTGTCACCCGCGTCCACGTCCGCGGTGGTGACGGTGTGGGTGTAGGGCGTCCCTTCCGTGGCCACAGGCGGCGGTGTGTTGGTGATGGTGGGCGGGTCGTTCACGTTGACCACCGTCAGGGCGAAGTTCTGCTCGTCGCTGGCGCCCTGGGAATCCTCCACCCGCAAGGTCACGGTGTAGACCCCCACCTGGTCGTTGGTGGGAGTCCCGCTCAGGGTCACGGAGCCGTTGCCGTTGTCCGTCAGGGTGATCCAGCCGGGCAGGCTCGGCCCGGTGAGGGTGATGACATCGCCCGCGTCCACGTCCTGGGCCGCGGCGGTGTAGCTGTAGGCGCTGTCCTCGTCCACGGAAGTGACCGGCGTGGTGGTGAAGGTCGGTGGGTCGTTCACGTTGTGGACCGTGACGGTGAAGAGCTGGGCGTCCGTGGCGCCCTCCCGGTCCGTCACCAGCAGGTGGACCGCATGGTCGCCCACCTGGTCGTTGGTGGGGGTGCCAGCCAGGCTGGCCGTGCCGTCCCCGTGGTCCGTCAAGGTGAGCCAGCCCGGCAAAGTCGGCGCGGTGATGGTCAGCACTTCGCCAGGATCCACATCTGTCACCGTGATGGCATAGGTGTATGTGATGTCCTCGGTCACCTCCGTCACCGGCGCGCTGATGAAGACCGGCGCCACGTTCACGTCCCGCACCTCCAGGGTGAAGGCCTGGGTGGCGGTGGCTCCGGAAGCGTCGGTGACGGTGAGGACCAGGGCGTAGCTGCCCACATCGGCGTTGGCGGGCGTGCCGGAGAGGGTGGCAGTGCCGTCGCCGTGGTCGGAGAAGGCGAGCCAGGCGGGCAGACCGCTCACGGTGAGGGTAAGCACCTCGCCTGCGTCCGGGTCCGTGGCCGTGGCGGTGTTGGTGTAGGCCGTGCCCTCGTCCACGGAGGTGACGGGCGTGCTGGTGAAGCTGGGCGGGTCGTTGGTGACCGTCAACGTCACGGCCGCCGTGTCGCAGAGGCCGTTATTGTCGCAAACCTGGTAGCCGAAGCTATCCGTGCCGATCCAGCCGGCCGTGGGCGTGTAGGTGATCATCCCGGTGGCTGGATCGATACCGATGCTGCCCTGGCCGGGGCTGGTCGTGGTCACCACGCTGCTGGCGTCCAAGGAGCCGTCTGGGTCCGAGTCATTGGCCAACACGTCCACGGCCAGGGAGGTGTTCTTGCCCAGGCTGGCGCTGTCGTCGCTGGCCACCGGTGGAGCCCAGACCGTCAGATCCACCACGCCGATGTCGCACAGGTTGTTGCTGTCGCAGATCTGGTAGCCGAAGGAGTCGCTACCATAGAAACCGGTCGTGGGCGTGTAGGTGACCGTGCCCGTGGCGCTCTCGATGGTGGCTACGCCGTGGGATGGGGCGGTGACGGTCACCAGGGTGGTGACGTCGATGGTGCCGTCCCCGGGGTTGTCGTTGGCCGCGGGCTGCAGGCTGACAGCGTTGTTCATCACGGTGGTGGCCTGGTCGTCCACCGCTTCCGGCGGGGCTTCCACGCTGACCAGCACGTTGACCGTGGCGGTGTCACAGAGGCCGTCGTTGTCGCAGACCTGGTAGTCGAAGCTGTCTGTGCCAGTCCATCCCGCAGCTGGCGTGTAGGTAATCTCGCCGGTGGCGCCGTTGATGCTCACCGATCCCTGGGCCGGGTTGGTCACCGTCACCACGCTGCTGGGGTCCAGGGTGCCGTCGAAATCCTCGTCGTTGAGGAGCACATCGATGGTGACGGCCACATCCTGCTGGGTGTAGGCCGAATCGTCCGCGGCCGTGGGCGGAGTGAAGACGCTCACATTCACCTGGGCGGTGTCGCAGAGGCCGTCGTTGTCGCAGACCTGGTAGGTGAAGTTGTCCACCCCCACGAAGTTGTTGTTCGGCGTGTAGGTGATCACCCCGGTGACCGGATCGATGGCCACGCTGCCGTTCAGGGGGCTGGTCGTGGTGGTGACCGAGGTGGCGTCGATGGTGCCGTCCGGGTCCGAGTCGTTGGCCAACACGTCCACGGTGACGGCCGTGCGGTGAGGGGTGGAGGCGCTATCGTCTGCAGCCACCGGTCGGGCCAGCACGGTGACGGTGACGGTGGCCGTGTCGCACAGGGCCTCGTCGTCGCAGACCTGGTAGTCGAAGCTGTCCAGGCCGTAGGCGCCCACCGTGGGCGTGTAGATCAGCTGGCCGCTGACCACGGAGACCACGCCGCTCATGGGGTTGGTCACGGTGACCAGGCTGGAGGGCACGATGGCGCCGTCCAGGTCCGAGTCGTTAGCCAGCACGTCGATGGTCACCGATGCTTCCTGGGCCGTGGTAGCCGTGTCCACTGCCGCGGTGGGGGGCGAGAGCACGTCCACGGTGACGGTGGCCGTGTCGCAGAGGCTGTCGTTGTCGCAGACCCGGTAGCCGAAGCTGTCCAGCCCGTAGTAGCCGGTCGTGGGCGTGTAGCGGATGGAACCGTCCACGTTCACGTTGACCGCACCGTGGCTGGGGCCCGTCACCGTGACCACCGTCGAGGCCACCAGGGTCCCGTCCGCGTCCGTGTCGTTGGCCAGAACAGCCACGTCCAGGGGCGTGTCCACCTGGGTGGTTGAGCTGTCGTCGTTGGCCACCGGTGGATCGAGCACGGTGATGGCCAGGGTGGCTGTGCTGCAGTTGCTCTCGTCGTCACAGATCTGGTAGGTGATGGAGTCCGGACCGAAGTAGCCGACTGTGGGGGTGTAGGTGATGCTCCCGGCCAGGTCCGAGCTGGCAGCGCCGTGGCTGGGTCCGCTGCTGATGCCCAGACTGCTGGCGTCCAGGCTCCCGTCCGCATCGGAGTCGTTGGCCAGCACATTCACGGTGACGGTTGTCTCCCGGGGCGTGGACGTCGCGTCGTCCTGGGCGGCGGGGGGCGACTGGACGTCCAAGGTCACGGTGGCCGTGTCACAGAGGCCATCGTTGTCACAGACTCGGTAGCTCAGGCTGTCCGGGCCGAAGTAGCCGCTGGCGGGGGTGTAGATCAGGGAGCCGTCGGCCTGGGGTGTGGCGGATCCGTGGGCCGGGTTGGTGACAGTGACCAGGCTGGAGGGCACAATGGCGCCGTCCGCGTCCGTGTCGTTGGCGGTGACCGTCACCGTGGTCGGGGTGTCGGTCAGCACCTTGGCGCTGTCGTCGTTGGCCACTGGCGGCATGAGGGCCAGGGTGCTCGCATTCACACGGTTGTTGCTCGTGTCCGGGTCCGGCGTATCGCTGGTCGCCTCCACCAGGCTGGTGAGGGTCCCCATGGTGCTCCCATCCACGCTGACCGCCACGGTGAAGGTCGCGCTCCCGTCCACGGCCAGGGTGCCCAGGTTCCAGACCAGGGGGCTCGGCCCTGTGTCCTGGGCTGGCGAGGCGGACACGAAGGTGACACCCGTTGGCAAAGTGTCCGTCACCAGCACGTTGACCGCCTCGGTGGGGCCGGTGTTAGTGACGGTCAGGGTGTAGGTCAGGGGGCTCCCCGCCACCACCGGGTCCGGCGTGTCCATCACCGTGAGCTGGAGGTCCGCCTTTTCCAACTTGAAGCCGAAATCCGCGGTGGTGATGGCCGAGCCCGCTGTGGGGGTGACCACCAGGGTCTCCGCTGTGGTCAGGAAGTAGCCGAAGGGCACAGTGCCGCTGTCCACGGTGACCGTGTAGGTGTCCTCGGGCAGGCCGGCGAAGGTGTAGTAGCCCGTCACCGTGGAGGTGGCGGTGAAGGTCTGGCCCGTGGATCGGGTGAGGACCAAGCCGATGCCCTGGAGGCCCGTCTCGCCCCCGTCCTGGAGGCCGTCCTTGTCCTCGTCGAACCAGACCCAGTCGCCGATGGTGACAGCCTGGTAGACGCCCATGTCCCAGCTGGTGTCCGTCTCGCCCAGGCTCAGCTGGGTGACCGCGGTGAGCCCGCTGCTGGGGTCGGCGTCCGAGTCCAGGCTATCCCCCGCCTGGTCCTGGGGCGAGACCGTGTAGCCCGTCTGCACGAAGCGCACGAAGTAATCCCCCGGCCGGAGGATGCTGAACTGGTAGTAGCCCGGGGAGCCGCCGCTGTCCGCGGTGACGGTGGTGGCCAGAGGCGAGCCGTCGTCTCCGCCGGGTTCGGCCTGACCGTCCCCATCCACGTCCTGGTAGAGCTCCACCGTCACTCCGTTGATGCCCGGTTCACCAGGATCCTGCACCCCGTCCCCGTCCGTGTCGTTCCAGACCCAGTCGCCGATGGTGGCGTAGGGGAAGAAACCTGCGTCCCAGCTGCTGTCCGATTCGCTGGCCGAGAGGGTGGTGGTGATGGTCTTGCCCGTGTTCGGGTCCGGGTCCGAATCCAGGCTGTCGTCTCCGCCCTGGTCCGGTGAGGTCAGCGCGTAGCCGGCAGGCGGGATGAACTCCAGGTAGTAGTCGTCGGCCAGGAGGATGAGCTCGAAGGAACCATCCGTATCCGTGGTGGTGCTGAGCACCAGGGTGTCGCTCAGGGCCGTGTAGGCGTTCACCGTCACTCCGGCCAGGCCTGCCTCGCCCGGGTCCTGGATGCCGTCCAGATCCGTGTCGTTCCAGGCGTAGTCGCCGATGGAGGCGAAGGGCACGGTCACTGTGGAGCCGGCGCCGGGCAGGAAGTCATCGCCGATGTTGGCGTCCGCGTTGGAGCCCATGAAGACGTTGATGCCGAAGGAGAGGGAGCTGTCGTTGCCCGAGGAGGTGGGCAGGCTGGAGAAGTTGGTGATGGTGAACTCGATGTCCGGCTGGGAAGCGCTGGGGCTGGCGAAGAGGGTGCCGGTGTGCTGGGGCAGGGCCTGGCCGAAGCCACTGGCCCGGCTGGGCGAGTAGACCGAGCCGTTCACCGTGTCGAAGACGTTCACCGAAAAACCGTTGATGTCCGTGGCGTCGGAGACACCAGCCACCACGTCGAACGTGCCATCCTCGTCCACATCCAGGAGGATGGCGAACCCCTCGGCACTGGCGAAATCGGCGAAGTCCGTGCCGCCGAAATCGGCCAGGGCGGTGCTGGTGCCCCCGGGATCCCCGTCCCCGTCCACGTCCCCGGCGATGCCGTAGGTGTTGATGCCCACGTACATGGTGTCTGTGGCCGCGTCGTAGTAGAGCCGAGTGTCCTTCATGTCCACGCCGCTGACCGCGCCGGCCCCGTAGTTCGCGTGCATGGTGACGTCGTAGGCCCAGGGGTCGTCGATGACGATCACGGCGGAATCCGTGAAGTCGGCCTCCGCATCCCCGCTGAAGACCGGCGGATCCGCGAAGGCCGGGACTGTGCCATGGATCAGGGCCAGGGGAAGCCCCAGTCCGATGACCAAGATTCGCAATAGATAGCTGAGAATGTACCTGGATCGCCGCACCTGGAATTTCTCCTCGATAGGGCTTGGTCCTCCGTTCTGCATAGTGGTTTTTCTTGGGCAAAACGGTACGAAAGTGCCAATGTGTGCCCCCCATTATGGGGAGCTCTTTGGCCTCCATCCAGCCCACGCAAGTCCTAGTGTTTAATGCGCATTCGTTGTTTTCTCGTAGGTTCGAGAGGCTGCTACGCGAGGGAAGGATGGTCTGGCAACACAGACCATCCTTCCCTCGGTTCGGCCAGTTTCTTTGATCCCGATCCACGTCCTCGGTATCTAGAGAGTGGACATCCAGGACGCGGACATCTAGAAAGCGGAGAGGAAAACCAGGCGATCCACTCGGCGCAGGGCCACGATGACCCGGCCGGCCTCCGGATCCACGGTGACGGTGAAGGGATCCTCGCCCACAGGCACCGTGGCGATGACCTGGTCGCTGCCGCCGGCGATGACGGTCACGGTGCCGTCGGCGGTGTCGGCGTTGAAGACGTTGCCGGTGACCGGATTGACCACCAGGCCGGTGCCGCCCACGTCCGGGCTGCTGTTGGGGCCGCCGTCCCCCACCCGGACGGTGGCCAGCTCGGTGAGTTGGTGGGCGCTCTCCTTGCGCCAGATGCGCACGTACCAGTGGCCGTCCTCGGCGATGAAGACGGCGTAGAGCTTGCGGTTGGCCGGGTTGTAGGCCACGGTGAAGGGCACGGCCCGGGGGCCGAAGGTGAGCTCGGCGCCGTCCGCCTGCC
>WGCB01000726.1 GCA_015494005.1 Caldilineaceae bacterium | reverse complement strand
GGGATGAAGCCAGTCCACTCGTACTCGTCTGTCCAGCCGGGGACAGGCACCAGGCCGAAGCCCTTGGCCCGGATGGGGATGCGCCCGGCCAGCCGGTAGCCGATGTTCCCCTCCACGTCCGCGTAGGTGACGTTCTGGGCCGGCAGATCCCAGTCGTCCAGCGCGGCCAGGAACTCTTCCCAGTTGCGGGCCTGGTTCAGCTTCAGGATGGCCCGGACGGTGCCGCCGGGCTGGTGGCCCGTCCAGCGCAGGGCCAGGGGCACGGACGGCGCGCCGGGGACCAGCCGGTTGATCAGCGGTCCGTGGCGGGTGACCACCACCTCCTCCACGTGGGGCTGGCTGCGCCCCCGCACCTGGATCTCCTCCCGCAGCACCTGAGCCTGCTCCCACTCTCCCTGGTACTCGAAGCGGGTGGGGTCCTCCGGCTGGGGCCGCTCCGCGTAGAGGTCCTGCACGTCCGGGAAGGCGTTGGTCATGCCCCAGGCGATGTGCTGGTTGTGGCCCAGGATCACGCCGGGAGCGCCGGGGAAGGAGACGCCGCTGACCTGGAAATCCGGGCATTCCAGGTGGTTCTCGTACCAGACGCCGGGCATGCTGATGGCCAGGTGGGGGTCGTTGCAGAGGATGGCCCGGCCGCTGTTGGTCCGCTGGGGGGCTACGGCCCAGCTGTTGCTGCCCATGCCCACCCCTTGGGGCCCCAGCCATGCCTTGACCTGCTCGTAGGCGTCCAGGAGCAGGCCAGCCGTGTTCACCAGGCGCATGGCCTCCTGACTGCCCACCCCCTCCAGGATGACCGGATTCACCTGGGGGTAGTCCGGCTCCAGCTCCGCGGCCCGGAAGGCATCGGCCTTCTGGAGCAGCTGGAGCCGGATGAGCTCACTCTCCCAGTTGACGCTCAGGCTCCAGCCCATCACCTTGGCGAAGGCCAGGATGTCCACCGGCTGCCAGGGCTCCGGCTGGCGGCGCAGGAGGTTGAACTCCGCGGCCAGGCGTCCCGGGCGGCGAGCCATGTACTCGTTCACCCCTTGGCAGAACCACTCCAGCACCTGGAGGGTCTCCGGATCCAGGGTGGCCAGCTCGGCCTCCCCCGCCCGGCGGAAACCCACGATGCGGCTGAAACGGTCCGCGTCCAGCGCGGCCTCCCGGAAGAGCTCCGAGAGGGTGCCTCGAGCGATGCGCCGGTTCAGCTCCATCTGCCAGAGCCGGTCCTGGGCGTGGACGATGCCCTGGGCTCGGAAGAGATCGGCCCGGTTGCGGGCGAAGATGTGGGGCACACCGTGCCGGTCCCGGAGCACCTCCACCGGCTCGTCCAGGCAGTCGAACTCCAGGCGGCCGTCCAGCTGGGGGATGGGTCGTTGGATCAGCCACCAGTAGACGTAGATGAAGAAGACGGCGAAGAGGGCGACCAGGACAAACAGGATGACGACGATGACCAGCAACAGGTTCGGAGCGGGCATGGCGGCCTCGGGCAAGCGTGTGTAGCTCTTTTGTCTAGGAAGTTGTCTAGAGGGATGCACCCATTGTATCATTGACCAGGCCAAGCGAGAAGCAAAGACCCACGAAAGTGACGGGATCGCTCATGAACACAAACCACGGTGGCATCCCCGAGGACGCCAACGGATCGTCGAGTAGACTCCCCCTCATCGGCGTAACCTCCCGCAGCGGAGAGCTGATCTGGGTGCAGAAGAACACCCGCAACTACATGGACCTGCTCACCACCCTCCAGGCCCAGGTGGTGGTCCTCTCCCCGGACCGGCCTGCCCGCCTCCCGGACGGCAGCCGCTACGAGCCGGACCGCCGAGGCCGCCTGCCCGAGGAGGTCCTGGATCACCTGGATGGGCTGGTCCTGGCCGGGGGTGGGGACGTGCATCCCCGCTACTTCGGCCAGGAGCTGGCCGGCGCGGACCCGGAGCGTATCGACCCGGCCCGGGACGAGCTGGAGCTGACCTTGGCCCGCCAGGCCCTGGAGCGGGATCTGCCCCTCTTCGGCATTTGCCGGGGCTGTCAGGTCCTGAACGTGGCCGCGGGGGGCGGCATGGTCAGCACTTTGACGGCCACCGCTCCTCGGTCAAGGACCCGGAGCTCCACGCTGTGGCGGTGACCCCAGGCGGCTGGCTCCACAGCATCCTGGAACAGGATGAGCTGGAAGTGAACACCTACCATCACCAGGGGGTGGACCTGGCCACCCTGGCCCCTACTTTCCAGGTGGACGCCACGGCCCTGCCCGACGATTGGCTGGTGGAGGCCTTCCACAGCCCGGAGCATCGCTGGGTCCTGGGT
>WGCB01000725.1 GCA_015494005.1 Caldilineaceae bacterium | reverse complement strand
TCTCCTGGCCCTGGCCGACACCTTCCCCCAGAGCAGCCAGGCGGCCGCGGCCCGCTACATGGCCGGGCTGGGCTTCTTCATGCGGGGGATCTACGGGGCCGCGCAGGAGCAGATGGTCAAGCTCCAGCAGGCCGTGGGCGTGGCCGGGAACCCGGGGGCCACCTACTGGCTGGGACGGGCCCTTCTGAGCGGTGGGCAGCCCCAGGAGGCCCAGGAGCAGTGGCAGCAGCTCCGGGAGGCAGACCCGGATGGCTACTACGGCATCCTGGCGGCCCAGGCCCTGGCCCAGCCGGCGCGCATCGGTCAGGATCTGCTCAGCGGCGTGGCGGCCATCGCCGGGCCCGGCTCCACCCTGCCTGGGGACGACGGCTCCCGAGCCTTCGCGGAGGCCTGGCTGAGCCGGTGGCTGGGTCCTGGGGATCTGGGCAGCAAAGAGGTGTGGGAGGATCCGGACTTCCAGGCCGGGCGGCTGCTCCTGGAGCTGGAGCGGCGGGAGGACGCCCTGATCCACCTGGATCGGGTGCGCCAGCGCTACAGCCGGAATCCCCGGGCCCTCTATGCCCTGAGCCTGGCCTTCCAGGATCTGGGCGTCTACCGGCTCAGCATCGGCAGCGCGGACCAGCTCATCCGCCTCAGCCCGGCCCAGCGGGTGGAGGACGCCCCCATTTTCCTCCAGCGCATCCTCTACCCCCGCCACTTCGCCGAGCTGGTGGAGGGAGAGGCCCGGGCCCAGGGCATCCAGCCCCTGGTCCTCTACAGCCTGATCCGCCAGGAGAGCCTCTTCGAGTCCGGGGCCCGGTCCGTGGCCGCGGCCCAGGGCCTGGCCCAGATCATCCCGGACACGGGCCAGTGGATCGCGGAGCGGCTGGGCTTCGCCAACTACCGCAACGAGCTGGTCTACCGGCCTCACATCAACGTGAAGTTCGGCGCCTACTACCTGGCCTGGGCCCGGGACTTCCTGGGAGGCAATCTGGTCTCCGCGGTGGCGGGGTACAACGCGGGGCCGGGCAACGCCAAGTTCTGGCGGGAGGTCTCCGGCCCGGACGACACCCTCTTCGTGGAGGTGATCACCCTCCAGGAGCCCCGGGTCTACATCCAGCGCATCACCTCCCACCTCTATCACTACAGCCGCCTCTACCCGGAGCTCCGTCCCTGAGCCCCATCGTCGGTCGATCCCGGCTCCGGGGCCGGCCGGGGAGGGGCGTCTCCCAGGGGAAGGGCGCCGACCCAGCGTTCCATGAAGGCCAGGAGATCCGCCAGCCTGTGGAAGTAGGTGGACTCCCCGGAGGGCACATGCTGCACCCAGCCCCGGCTGGTGACCGTCTCGTCCCCGGCGCCGGGATCCCCGGCCTCGCGCCAGAACCGGACCAGGAAAGATGCGTATCGAGATTCGCTGGCTCTGTTCAACTGAAACCTCCCCGAGACTGGGCCAGACACGAGACGATGTCCGGTTGAGCCCCCATGCCACGCCTTGAAATCTCTCTCCTGGGCCCGTTCCAGGTCGTGCTGGACGGGACCCTGCTGACCGATTTCGAGACGGACAAGGTCCGGGGGCTTCTGGCCTACCTGGCCGTGGAAGGTCAGCGCCTCCACCGCCGGGATCACCTGGCCGGGCTGCTCTGGCCAGACCGACCCCAGCGGGCCGCCCGCAACAACCTGCGCCAGGCCCTCTCCAGCCTGCGCCGCACCCTGGGCGACCGCACCCGGGAGCCCCCGCTCCTCCTGGCCTCCCGCAGGGAGCTGGGGCTGAATCCCCAGGCGGCCATCTGGGTGGACGTGGCCGCCTTCCAGGCCCTCGTGGACCGGGCCGCCCCAGGCGTCGCCGCTCCCCTGGACGACCAGGATGTCTACCGCCTTCAGCAGGCCGTCGAGCTCTACCAGGGCGACTTCCTGGCCGAGTTCCACCTGCCCGACAGCCCTCCCTTCGAGGAGTGGGCCACGGTGCTGCGGGAGCGGCTGCGGATCCAGGTGCTGGACGCGCTCCAGGCCCTGACGGACCACCTCACCGAGCGGCAGGAGTACGAGCAGGCCCGGCTCTATGCCCTGCAGCAGGTGGCCCTGGAGCCCTGGCGGGAGGAGGCCCACCGGCAGCTCATGCGCCTCTACGCCGCCATCGGCCAGCCCGAGGCCGCGGTGGCCCAGTTCGAGCGCTGCCGGCGCATCCTGGCCCAGGAGCTGAAGCTGGAGCCCATGCCGGAGACCCGCCGCCTTTACGAGCAGATCCGCGGGGAGGCCGGCCAGCTCCCGGATGCCTCTCCACCCGGGCCCCCGGGAGCAGGGACGCCACCTCCCCGTCTGGTCCACGCCCCCCAGATCCGCAACGCGCCCAGCCACGTCACTCCCTGCATCGGGCGGGAAAGGGAGCGGGCCCAGATCGCCCATCTGCTGCGAGAGACGGAGGCCCGGCTGGTCACCCTGACCGGCCCTGGGGGCGTGGGCAAGAGCCGCCTGGCCCTTCAGGCCGCCACGGATCTGCTGGACAGCTTCCCCCAGGGCGTCTACTTCATCCCCCTCCTCCCCGTGGAAAAGGCCGAGCTCATCCCGGCCCAGATGGCCAATGTGTTGGGCCTGCGCCCGGCCCAGGGGGACGACCCGGAACAGGCTCTGCTCCACGCCCTGCAGGACCGGCGGACCCTGCTAGTGCTGGACAACTTCGAGCACCTGATCTCCGGGGCCGGCTTCCTGGCCCGCTTCCTGAGCCAGTGCCGGGGACCCAAGCTGCTGGTCACCTCCCAGGTGCGGCTG
>WGCB01000724.1 GCA_015494005.1 Caldilineaceae bacterium | reverse complement strand
TCCTGGGGATCTTGCTCTCGCCCCTCTCCTCCGCGGCCACGGTGGGGCTGCACCGGGTGGCCAACCGGGCTGCCAACTACAAGCGCATCGGCAGCCAGTTCTTCTGGGAGGGTGCCCGGAGCCACCTGTTCAAGGGGTGGATCCTCTACGTGGGAAATGGGCTGCTGGTGGTGGGGGTGCTCTTCAACGTGCGCTTCTACCTGGCCAGCGCGCCCCTGTGGATGCGGATCGTCGGCATCGCCTGGATCTGGGCCCTGCTTCTGGTGCTCATGCTGGGCCAGTACACCTTCCCCCTGCTCTGGCAGCAGGACGAACCCCGGCTCGGGCTGATCCTGCGCAACGCCCTGATCCTGGCCATGCGTTCCCCCCTGTACAGCTTCATCCTGATGGTCTACCAGCTGGTGCTCATCGTGGCCAGCATCGTCTTCCCCCTGCTGCTCTTTCTCATCACCCCGGCCCTCATCGCGGTGACGGCCAACGTGGCCCTGGTCACCCTGCTCCAGGAGATGGGCCTGGCCCCGCCGCCGCCGGAGTGAGCAGGCGGAGCGATTTGTCCAACGTGTCCGTTCAACAGCGAATTTTACAGGAGGCAACCATGGCACTTCTCAAGGAATACTACCGACCCCAGAGCGTCCAGGAGGCGGTGCAGCTCCTGGCTCGCCAGGACGTGCGCCTGACGCCCCTGGCCGGAGGCAGCCAGCTGGTAGGTCAGCTGGAGACCCGGGCGGTCAAGGACGTGGACGGGGTGGTGGATCTGGGCCACCTGGGCCTGGACTTCGTGGAGATGGCCGGGGATCACCTGCGCATCGGCGCCACCACCACCCTGACCGACCTCATGGAGCACCCAGTGGCCGGCCAGCTGGCGGATGGACTCCTGCGCCGCACTGGCCGCTACGAAGGCCCGGTCAACCTGCGCAACATGGCCACCGTGGGCGGGCTGGTGGCCACCGCCGAGCCGGACAGCGAGCTCTACGCCGCCCTCCTGGCCCTGGGCGCCACGGTGATCTGGAGCGACGGGGCCAGCCAGGAGTCCATCCCCCTGGGCGAGTGGTCCGGGACGGGACGCGGTCCGGGCCTGATCGTGGAGGTGCATCTGCCCATCCTGGAGCTGCGGGGCGGCCACGCCCGGGTGGCCCGCACTCCCTCGGACCGCTGCATCGTGGCCGCGGTGGCCGTGGTGGGCCAGGCCGGGGAACGGGTGGCCCTCTGCGGCGTGGCGCCCCGGCCCATCCTCGCGGACCAGCCCCTGGATCCCCCGGATGACTTCAAGGGCAGCGCCGAGTACCGGCGCCAGATGGCCCAGCTGCTCACGGAACGGGCCCTGCAGGAAGCTCGCCAGTAGACCCTGCCCAACAAGGTTGACCCTGTCAAGGAGGTGATCATGCACGTGCTGCGCGTCAACGTCCGGGAGCAGCAGGCCCAGCGAGAGCCTGTGCCCGTCTCCTGGCAGCACCTGGGCGGCCGGGGCCTCATCGCCCGGGTGCTGGTGGACGAGGTGCCCGGGGAGTGCCATCCCCTGGGGCCCCGGAACAAGCTCATCTTCGCGCCGGGCCTGCTGGTGGGCCACCGCCTCTCCAGCTGCGACCGCATCTCCATCGGCGGCAAGAGCCCCCTCACCGGCGGGGTGAAGGAGAGCAACGCCGGCGGGCGCACCGGCTACCACCTGGCCAGCCTGGGCATCAAGGCCCTGATCCTGGAGGACCGGCCAACCCAGGAGGGCTGGTGGGTCCTGCACGTGGGTCCGGACGGCGTCCGCTTCGATCCCGGGGACGACCTGGCCGGCCTGGGGGTCTACGCGGTCGCGCCGGCCCTGCTGGAGCGCTACGGCGACCAGGTGGCCATCGCCCTCATCGGCCCGGGCGGCGAGATGGGCCTGGCCAGCGCGGGGATCCAGAACATCGACAAGGACCGGACGCCCTCTCGCATCAGCGCCCGGGGCGGCCTGGGCGCGGTCATGGGCTCCAAGGGGATCAAGGCCATCGTCATCGAGGAGGGCCAGCAGCCCCCCATCGCCCGTCCGGAGGCCTGGAAGGCGGCCCGCAAGGCCTACCACCGCTCCCTCCTGGCCCATCCCCAGACCAAGATCTACGCCGACTTCGGCACCGCGGCCATGACCAACATGTGCAACAGCTTCGGCGGCCTGCCCACCCGCAACTTCTCCCGAGGGCAGTTCGAGCAGGCGGAGCGGATCAGCGGCGAGGCCATGCGGGAGCTGATCCTGGCCCGGGACGGCGAAGGGGAAACCACCCACGCCTGCATGGCCGGCTGCTCCATCCGCTGCTCCAACGTCTTCCCCGACGCCACGGGCAAGGCGGTGGTCTCCCCAGTGGAGTACGAGACCATCGGCCTCATGGGCTCCAACCTGGAGATCGACAGCCTGGACACCATCGCCCGCATGAACTGGGAGGTGAACGACCTGGGACTGGACACCATCGAGGTGGGGGCGGCCCTGGGTGTGGCGGCCGAGGCCGGGGTCATGGCCTTCGGGGACGGGGAGCGGGCCCTGGACCTGCTCCGGGAGATCCGGGAGGGCACGCCCCTGGGACGAGTGCTGGGCCAGGGAGCGGCGGTCACTGGCCGGGTGCTGGGGGTGGAGCGGGTGCCCGCGGTGAAGGGCCAGGCCATCTCCGCCTACGACCCCCGAGCCATCAAGGGCACCGGGGTGACCTACGCCACCTCGCCCCAGGGCGCGGACCACACCGCGGGACTGACCATCCGGGCCCCCATCGATCACTTGGACCCAGCCGGGCAGGTGGAGGTCTCTCGCAAGGCCCAGATCAGCATGGCCGGGTACGACACCCTGGGCGCCTGCATCTTCGCTGGCTTCGGTTTCGCAGCCGCGCCAGAGACCATCCGGGACCTGCTCAACGCCCGCTACGGCTGGGAGGTGGGCCCGGACATCCTGGCCCAGCTGGGACGGGAGACCCTGCGCCTGGAGCGGGAGTTCAACCGCCGGGCCGGCTTCACCCCCGCGGACGACCGCCTGCCCGAGTGGATGACCCGCACGCCCCTGCCGCCCCACGATACGGTCTTCGACGTCTCCCCGGTGGAGATGGATCACATCTTCGACGAGCTGTAGGATTCCCCCGGAGCCAATCGCCCCGAACGCGCAAAGCTCACCCTGGACGGACGCCCCGTGCCAACGTCCGAGGGTGGGCTTTTTCGTTGCAACGCATCCCTGCTGCCCGGTGGGCCTACAGC
>WGCB01000723.1 GCA_015494005.1 Caldilineaceae bacterium | reverse complement strand
CCAGGAGCTCCTGGCCAAGCGGGGCCGCTACTACAAGCTCTACACCATGCAGTGGGCCCGGGAGAACACGCCGTTCAGCAAGAACTAGGGGAGGTAGGAGATAGGAGTTGGAAGTTGGGAGTTGGAAAGTGGGAGTTGGCTGTCGCGATGGCATTCACCGCCCAGCCGCCCGAATCCAGTGGGCGAGTCATCCACTCGCCCACTGGCTATTTGCCCGATCACCGCTACTTCTCCTCGATGATCACCTGCTCCATCACGTCGCCTTGACGGATGCTGTCCACCACCTCCTGGCCCTGCAGCACCCGGCCGAAGACGGTGTGCTTGCCGTCCAGCCAGGGGGTGGCCACGTGGGTGATGAAGAACTGGCTGCCGTTGGTGTTGGGGCCGGCGTTGGCCATGCTCACCACGCCGGGGCCGTCGTGCCGCAGCTCCGGATGGATCTCGTCCGGGAAGCGGTAGCCTGGGCCGCCCCGTCCCGTGCCTGTGGGGTCGCCGGTCTGGACCATGAAGTCCGCGATGACCCGGTGGAACTTCACCCCGTCGTAGAAGCCGTCCCGGGCCAGGGCCACGAAATTGTTCACCGTCATGGGGGCCTTGTCCGCGAAGAGCTGGATGACGATGTCGCCTCGGTTGGTCTTGATGGTGGCGGTGTACTCCTTGGCCGGGTCGATCTGCATGGCTGGAAGGTCGTCGTACTGTCGCATGCTGTATCCTCTCTGGGGTTAGTGGTTGATCTGGAGTTGGTGGTTGGAAGGTAAAGCTGACAGCCGGTCCGTGATGGGGACCCGGTTGCCTGCTCGCCCGATCTTTGCCCAGCGGCTCGTTTGACTTTCGTCCGACGGGCCGCTATCTTTTTACCACAGATCCCCCGGGCCGCCTATTCCAGGCCGCCGATGTTCCTGCCCATCCATCCCACCATCCCAAACCTATCGAGTTGACCCATGACCCACGCGCTATCCGACATCACCGTGATCGACGTCTCCCGGATCCTGGCCGGCCCCTACTGCACCATGATGCTGGGGGACTTCGGCGCGGAGATCATCAAGATCGAGCAGCCCGGCCGAGGAGACGACACCCGCCACTGGGGACCTCCCTTCACCGAGACGGGCCAGAGCGCCTACTTCCTCTGCGCCAACCGCAACAAACGCAGCCTGGCTCTGAACCTGAAGCATCCTCGGGGCCAGGAGATCCTGCGGGAGCTGGTGCGCCAGGGGGACGTGCTCATCGAGAACTTCAAGGCGGGGACCATGGAGCGGCTGGGCCTGGGCTACGAGAGCCTGCGGGAGATCAACCCGGGCCTGATCTACTGCGCCATCACCGGCTACGGCCAGAACGGCCCCTACCGGGATCGACCGGGCTACGACACGGCCATCCAGGCCCAGGGCGGGGTCATGAGCATCACCGGGCCGGTGGACGGGGAGCCCTACAAGGTGGGCGTGGCCATCGTGGACGTGACCACGGGCATGAACGCGGCCATCGCCATCCTGGCCGCCCTGCACCACCGCCAGCGCACCGGCCAGGGCCAGTTCATCGACGTGGCCCTCTTCGACAGCCACCTGGGCTGGCTCATCAACGTGGCCAGCAGCTACCTGGTCTCCGGGGAGCCGCCCCGGCGCTACGGCAACGCCCACGCCACCATCGTCCCCTACCAGACCTTCGCCACCGCGGACGGTTACCTCATGCTGGCCGTGGGCAACGACGGCCAGTTCGCCGCCTTCTGCCAGGTGATCCGGCGGCCGGAGCTGGCCCAGGATCCCCGCTTCGCCACCAATCCGGCCCGAGTCCAAAACCGGGAGGCCCTCATCCCCCTCCTGGCCAGGATCTTCCGCCAGCGCACCACCGCGGAATGGCTGGAGGCGTTGGTGGCGGCCAAGGTGCCCTGCAGTCCGGTGAACGACATCCCCGCGGCCCTGGCGGACCCCCAGGCCCAGGCCCGGAACATGGTCCAGGAGGTGGTGGACAGCCAGGGGAGCCGGGTTCCTCAGGTGGGGCCGGTGGCCAAAATGAGCGAGACGCCCCCCAGCATCCGCACCGCGCCGCCCTACCTGGGCGAGCACACCGCGCAGATCCTGCGGGAGCGTCTCGGTTTCGACGATGACCTCATCGCTCAGCTGCGAGCGGAGGGGGTGATCGGGTGACTGGGCGATTGGGGCGACTCAGTCCCAGCGCCGCTCGTCCAGGATCTTGGGACCCTCCTCGGGCAGCTCGTCCACGAACTCCAGGTGATCCAGCCGCACCCGGCAGACATCCCGAACGGCCTGGCGGATCTCGTCTGCCAGCTCCTTGACCTCCCCGGCCTCGGGCGCGGGGACCACCTGCAGGATGAACTCGTCCCGCAGCTGGGGCCGGCGCACGATGGCCCGGTAGCCAGCGATGGGGAAACGGCTGAGCGCGAAGGCCAGCTGGTTGGGATGGACGAACATACCCCGCACCTTCACTGCCTCCCCCACTCGACCCACCAGGATGATGGCCCGCTCGCCCTGGCGGCTCTTGCCCGGGGCCGGGTCCACGTTCATGGCCAGGTCCCCAGTGCCGAAGCGGATGAGGGGGTAGGTGCGGTTGAAGTTGGTCACCACCACCTCGCCCACGTCCCCAGGACCCACCGTCTGCCCGGTGTCCCGGTCCACCACCTGGATCAAGGGGCCTTCCAGCAGGCGCAGAGCCGTCTGCCCTTCCTGATCGTAGGCCAGGAAGCCCAGCTCCGCGGTGGCGTAGGCGTTGGTCACCTGCAGGCCGTACTCCTCCATGAACATGGTGCGCATGGAGGCGCTCAGGGGCTCCGCGGTGAGGAGCACGTTCTTCAGGGCCATCTCCGCGGCGGGGATCTCCATTTCGTCCGCCTTCTTGAGCAGGGTGGCCAGCCAGCTGGGGGTGCCCACGTAGCCGGTGACGCCGAAATCCTGCATCATCTTCACCTGGAGGTCCGCGTTGCCCACGCCCACGGGCACCACGGTGCAGCCCACCCGCTGCAGCACCCCGTCGATCATGAGCCCGGCCGGGACCAGGTGGTAGCTCAGGGTGTTCAGGGCGATGCCTTCCTCGTCGAAGCCGGCCTGGCGGAAGAGGGGCTCCGCGGTGTCGATGAGCTCCGTCTCCTGGCCGGCCGGCTCGTAGAGGGGGCCCGGGGAGAAGAAGAGGTGGGTCACCTGGGTGATGGGCACGGCCAGGAAGCCGCCGAAGGGGGGATCCTGGGCCTGGAGCTCCACCATCTTGTCCTTGGTGAGCACGGGGACGCGGGCCAGGTCCGCCTCGCCCTGGATCTCCTCGGGCTTCACCTCCGCGGCGTCCAGCCAGCGTTTCACCCCTGGGGCATGGCGGTAGGCATAGGCCACAAAATCGGCGATCTTTCGATCCAGTTCGGCGCTCATCTGCCCTCCTTTGCGTGTGGCGTGCTTGGGAAATGGCCGGGAGGCGGCCTGCGATCCTGGCCGGTTGGACTACCCCAGCCAGCGTTTGCGCCGCTTGTAGTGCTTCACATCCCGGTAGCTCTTGCGCTCGCCCACCTGGGTCAGCCCCAGGTAGAACTCCTTGATGTCCTCGTTCTGGGCCAGCTGATCCGCTGGTCCGTCCAGCACCACCCGGCCGTTCTCCATGACATAGGCGTAGTCGGCCACGTCCAGGGCGATGTGCGCGTTTTGCTCCACCAGCAGGATGGCCGTCTTCTGCTCGTCCGCGATGCGGCGGATTACCCGGAAGATGTCGGCCACGATCAGGGGAGCCAGGCCCAGGGAGGGCTCGTCCAGCATGATGAGCCGGGGACGAGCCATGAGGGCCCGGCCGATGACCACCATCTGCTGCTCGCCGCCGGAGAGGTAGCCGCTGGTCCGCTTGCGCAGGTCGAAGAGGCGGGGGAAATACTCGTAGACCCGGGCCAGGTCCTCCTCCATGGAGGCGCCCTGCAGGGCTTTGGCCCGGCCGATGGCCCCGATGATCAGGTTCTCCTCCACGGTCAGATGGCCGAAGAGACGGCGGCCTTCCAGGACCTGGATGATGCCCAGATCCACGATCTCCTCCGGTGGGCGGCCGTGGATGGGCTGGCCATCGAACTCGATGCTGCCTCGGGTCACCTTGCCGTCCTGGGTGGTGAGCAGGCCCGAGATGGCCCGCAGGGTGGTGGTCTTCCCTGCGCCGTTGGCCCCTAGCAGAGAGACGATGGTCCCCTCTGGCACCTCCAGGGAGACGCCCCGCAGCACCAGGATGACATCGCTGTAGATGACTTCGACGTTGTTCAGTTTGAGCAAGGGGTTCCGTTTGGGCATGGTCTGAGCATGGATCCGGGAGGAAAAGCCGGGGGCACGATCACCCGTGCCCCCGGCGGGTTGTGGATTTCGTTTGGCTACTGCTTGGGGCGCAGGTCCGGCATCTCGGCCCAGTCCTCCAGGATGACGAACTTGTCCGGTCCGCCCTGGATCTGGCGGATCTGGCTCTGGGAGGGCGCCCGGCGTCCGTCCCGGTAGTCCGCCCGGAAGACGCCCTGCAGGGGTTCGTAGGGGCTGATCTCGATGAGGGCGTCGTGGACGGCCTCGCCGGTTAGGTTCTCGTAGCCCACGTCCAGGATGGCCTGCTCGATGGCCGCCTTGGCCAGGTCCACCGCCGCCACCAGGAGCAGGTAGCCCACGTTGTGCTCTGCCGGGGGCCGCTCGTTCTTCTGGAAGAGCTCCTCCGCGTACTGGATGCCCGGGTTGTCCGTGTCCGTCCACCAGAGGTAGGGGAAGGGCGTGATCAGCCCCACACCGTAGGCCGGGTCGGCCAGGAAGGCGTAGAGGGAGAGGTCCATGGCCCAGTTGTCAGCCATGACCACGAACTCGTCCCGCAGGCCCAGGCTGTTCAGGTCGTTGAGGATGACCGCAGGACCGAAGGCCAGGGTGTTGGTCCAGATGACGTTGGCCCCCGCGGCCTGGGCGTTGAGGATGGCGGTGGTGGTGTCCGCGGTGGGGGAGACGTCGTAGGTCTCCTCGGCCACCACCTCGATGCCCAGGTCCGCCAGGTAGGCCCGGCTCTCGTCCGTGAGCGCGCCCTGGCCAAAGGCCGTGGGCCAGCTCAGGTAGGCCAGCTTGATCTCGTCCCCGGCGCTGGCCGGCTTGTACTCGGCCCAGTTCTCCGAGAGGTAGCGCATGGCGTGGCCCAGCTGGTCTGGGTAGATGGGGGCGATGCCGAAGGTGTAGCCTGAGTTGATGTAGAAGGCCCGGGCCGACAGACCAGAGGCCAGGTTGGGGATCTTGTCCTCCACCACCCGCTCGGCCAGGGCTTCCGCCTCGCCGGAGCCGTAGGTGATGACCAGGAGCACGTTGTCGTCCTCGCTGGTGAAGCGGTTGTAGGCGGCCACCGCCTCGTCCACGCTGCCGCCGGTGTCCGAGAACTTGATCTCCAGGTTGGCGCCAAAGATGCCCCCGGCCTCGTTGATGGCAGCCACCGCGTCCTCCGCGCCGTGGATCAGGGGGCCGGTGATGGCCGCGTAGGGGCCGGAGAGGTCACCGAAGTGATAGAGGGTGATGGTCTCGCCGGTCAGGTCGGGCTTCTCGCCCATGGCCTCCTCCTGGGCGGGCGCCTCCTCTTTGGCCTCTTCCTTGGCTTCCTCTTTGGGCGCCTCGGCCGGAGCCTCTGCGGGGGCGGCTTCCTCTTTGGGGGCTTCCTGGGCCGGGGCTTCCTGGGCCGGGGCCTGCTGAGGCGCGCAGGCGCCCAGGAGCAGGGCAAAGACCAGCAGGATGGTCAGGGCGTAGAGACGTTTGTGCATGGCGTGTTCCTCCTTTGGGATAGGGCGTAGGGGTTGGGTGTAGGGTCAACGTGTCACGATGGTGTGGGCACGGGATGTGGACAGACGGGACCACGGTCCGCCGAGCGAACCCGGGAGCATGGACGGTCCTGGGAGGGCCTCCGGACCCCAAGGCCACGGAAGACCAGCGTGGGGGAAGAAGGGTTTTGTCTGGCTGATGGGTGGCTGACCGGCGGCCGTCAGGGGATGGTGGGCTCGCCGGGGCAGTGCGGGCCTACCCCTGCATGTGGAAGATGTTGTCGGCCCAGGTCAGCGCCTTCCGGTAGAGGTCGAAGACCGTGCTCTCCGACAGGCGCAGCTGGTGG
>WGCB01000722.1 GCA_015494005.1 Caldilineaceae bacterium | reverse complement strand
GCTCCTGGCCGCGGAGAGCCGGGCCAGCTACCAGACTGGACCATCCCTCTCCCCCGAGACCCTGCTCCAGGAGGCACCGGCGGTCTATTTGACGCCCCTCTACTTCAGCGAGGCCGGGGTGGCCAACCAGCTGCGCCGCCTGCTCCAGGCCGGGGAGAGCCGCCTGGCTTCCTTTGCCCGGCTGGACTGGGAGGGGACCTTCCGTCAGCTGGCCCAGGCCACGGGCTTCCAGCTGGCGCCCCAGCAGCAGACGGCGGTGCAGGCGGCCTTGACCCACCGATTGACGGTGCTCACCGGCGGGCCGGGCACGGGCAAAACCACCACGGTGCGCACCATCCTCCAGCTCTGTCAACAGGCCGGGCGGCAGGTGCTCCTGGCCGCGCCCACGGGACGGGCGGCCAAACGGCTGGCCGAGACCACGGGCCAGGAGGCCAAGACCATCCACCGGCTGCTGGAGTTCCAGCCCGGGGAGGGGATAGCCTTCCGCCGCAACGAGGAGTCCCCCCTGGCCGGGGATCTCCTCATCGTGGACGAGGCCTCCATGCTGGACCTGGTCCTGACCAACCACCTGCTCAAGGCCGTGCCGCCGGGGATGCACCTGCTCCTGGTGGGGGATGTGGACCAGCTCCCCAGCGTGGGGGCTGGCAGCGTGCTGGACGACATCATCCAGGCCATCCAGACTGCCCAGGAGAAGGTCCAGGAGAGGGCTCAGGACCCGTCCCAGGGCGGCTGGGTGGACCGCCTGGCCCGAAACGCCGCGGTGGTGCGTCTGACCACCATCTTCCGCCAGGCCGAGGGCAGCCTGATCGTCCGCAACGCCCACCGGGTCAATCAGGGCCAGATGCCCCTCATCGACAACGAGCGGGCCACGGACTTTTTCCTCTTCCGCACGGAGGACCCGGAGCGGGCAGCCCAGCTCTGCGTGGAGCTGGTCCAGACCCGCATCCCTCGCCGCTTCGCCATCCCGCCAGAGGACATCCAGGTCCTGAGCCCCATGCACCGGGGCGTGGCCGGGGTCCGGGCCTTGAACCTGGCCCTGCAGGCGGCCCTGAACCCGCCGGACGAGGCCAAGCCGGAGCGGGTGGTGGGCAGTCGGATCTTCCGCCTGGGGGACCGGGTGATGCAGCTGCGCAACAACTACGACAAGGAGGTCTACAACGGGGACATGGGCCGGATCGTGGAGGTGGACCGGGTGGAGCAGCGCATGACCATCGACTTCGACGGGCGGCGGGTGGCCTACGACTTCCTGGAGCTGGACGAGCTGACCCACGCCTACGCCATCAGCGTCCACAAGAGCCAGGGGAGCGAGTACCCGGCGGTGGTCATCCCCATGCTCACCAGCCACTACATGATGCTCCAACGCAACCTGCTCTACACGGCCATCACCCGGGGCAAGCGGCTGGTGGTCCTGGTGGGGCAGCCCAAAGCCATCGCCATGGCCGTGCACAACAACCGGGTGACCCGGCGTCACAGCGGCCTGGCCCAGCGGATCCTGGGAGCGGAAAGCCCGCCCAGGGATTGATCGGGGCGCCGGTTCAGCGCGTGGCGCGTGCCCTGTCTTCAGGACGGACGGCCAACTCCCAGCTTCCAACTTCCAACTCCCATCTTCCAACTCCTAGCTTCCAACTCCTCCGGAAAGGATCGAACCGTGAGCGAAGAACGCCAGACAACCGGAAACAAAACCCTGCCCATCGCCGTACAGCTCTACAGCCTGCGGGAGTTTCCCGGCAGCTTCCAGGAGATGCTGGACCGGGTGGCGGCCATGGGCTACCCGGCCGTGGAGCTGGTCCACAACCACGGGCTTGGCGCGGAAGCCATGCGGGAAGCCCTGGCGCGAGCCGGCCTGCAGGCGGTGTCGGCCCACGTCTCCTTCCAGGCCGTGACGGAGGAGACGGAGGCGGTCATCGCCTTCCACCGGGCCATCGACAACCCGGCGGTGATCCTGCCCTCCCTGCCCCGGCCGGTGATGGAGGCCCGCACGCCGGAGGCCTGGCAGGAGATGGGCCGCCGGCTGGACGAACTGGGCCAGCGCTTCCGGGAGGCGGGGCTGCGTCTGGGCTACCACAACCACGCGCCGGAGATGACCACCATCCAGGGCAAGCGGGCCATCGACTGGCTGCTGGAGAGCGCGGACCCGGAGCACCTCTTCTTCGAGCCGGACCTGGCCTGGGTGGTGCAGGGCGGCGCGGACCCGGTGGCCCTCCTGGCCCAGTACGCGGGGCGCTGCCCCCGGGTCCATGTGAAGGATATCGCGCCCCTGGGGCAGAACCAGGACGAGGACGGCTGGGCCGACGTGGGCTACGGCGTCCTGGACTGGGACCGGCTGCTGCCTGCGGCCAAGGCGGCGGGGGCCGAGTGGTACGTGGTGGAACACGACAAGCCCCGGGATCCCCTGGGCAGCGTGGCCCGCAGCCTGGCTTTTCTGCGCCAAAAAGCGGAGCTGCTCTGAGGTTTTCTGCCCTGGATCTGCCAGGCGAAACAGCCCCCTGTCCCGTACAATGGGGGAGGAACCTGAGCGACCCCGAGAGCGTCACAAAGTGCAGACGCGGGAAATTTGCGGATTTATGTGGAATTTTGAGAGGAGTTGATATGGCAGAGCACGCGATGTTTGCCGGCCTGGTCTTCGACGATCAGGGCCACCCGGTGGATGTGGCCTGGGTGGGTCGAGACGCCTGCTACGTGGTGGTGGAGGACGACTTCCATCGGCACATCGACGCCGCCACGGTGGATCGCCAGGTGCTGCGGACCATCAAGGAGCAGGTGGCCGCCCACAAGGACCTGGCCGTGAAGGGGGTGCTGGAGATGATGGGCAAGGACGATCTCTTCACCAAGGCCGCGGTGGAAAGCTCCATCGAGAAGATGGACGAAGCCGTGGGCCAGCCCATCCCCGAGGAGGCCCGGCAGCTGCTGGGCATGATGGGCTTCCGCATCGTCATCAACATCCACGGGGACGTGCTGGAGGTGGAGATGCCGGCCGAAGGGATCGACGAAGAAGATCTCTAGCCCGTCAAGTGGAGCAAGGCCAAAGCCACGGCCGCCGTCCAGGGCAGGACCTGGAATTTGCCCTGGAGGACGGCCGTTTGCATTTCTGGGAGGCTCAGGAAGAGCAACTCCTGCTCCTCCAGATCGTCGGCCTGGATGGGCGCCACGGGATGGGCGTCCTGGGCCAGGAAAAGATGGGCTCGGCCCGCGCCCCGGTTGCCGTCCACCGCGTAGACGCCCAGCCCGGTCCACTGGGAAGCCTGGTGCCCTGTCTCCTCCAACAGCTCCCGCTGGGCCGCGGCCAGGGGATCCTCGCCAGGCTCCAGGTAGCCGCCCACCACGGCCAGGGTGGCGCCATCCACCGCGTACTTGGTCTGGCGGAAGCAAAGGAACATCCCTTCCCGGGTCACCGCCACCACGTTGACGTAGTCCGGGGTGACCAGCCAGGGCCAGTCGGGGATCACCGTGCCGTCGGGGAGCGCCACCGCGTGCTCCTCCACCCGCAGGAACTTCCCCCGCTCCAGGATCGTTTTTCGGTGCAACGTGCGCCAGCTTTGCATCCTTCGCCTCACTATTGGTTCCGACCGTTGGTTCCGGCCGTTGGTTCCGGCCCTCCTCGCCTGGGACGGGCCATGCCAGGGGTTGAAAAAAACAAGAGCGCCTTGGCCGTATCGGTCAAAGCGCTCTGGGGATGGCAACACACAGCCGAACCCGTCACCTGGAGGCGCCAGGTCGAGCCTTAGACGCCGATGTTCGTCTGGAGCCGTGTCCCGTTGGGGCAGGGAGCCCCGGCTCAGATGGTCGTGGTCTCGCCCTCATTGGACTTGATGCGCTGAGGCAGGCAGTAGCCCTGTCCGCGCACGGTGACCACGTAGCGGGGGTTGTCCGGATCCGGCTCGATCTTGCTGCGCAGCCGCCGCATGTGCACCCAGAGAGACTCCACCGTGCCCTTGCGCACGGGATCCCAGGCCTTGGCCAGGAGGAACCCGGGCGAGAGGACCCGACCCCGGTTGTTGAAGAGGATATGGAGCAGCCGGTTCTCCGTGGGGGTCAGGGTGATCTGCTTGTCCCCCAACACGGCGTACTGCTGGGCAAAGTTGACCCGCAGGTAGTCGTCGATGGCCTGCTCCGGATCCGCCTCCCGGTCCGAGGCCACCCGCAGCAGCACCCGGCGGATGCGGGCGGAGAGCTCGCTGAAGTCGAAGGGCTTGGTCACGTAGTCCTCGGCGAAGCGGTTCAGCCCCTCCACCTTGGTGTCCGTGTCCGAGAGGGCAGAGAGGAAGATAATGGGGATGTCCCCCATACGCCTCAGCTCGGCGGCCACTGCGAAACCGTCCATGCCGGGCATCATGATGTCCAGCAGGACCAGGTGGGGCAGCCCTTCCTTCTGGATCAGCTCCAGAGCTTCGGGCCCGCTGCTGGCGGTGAGCACGTCGTATCCCTCCCGCTGGAGGCGCAGGTTCAGCAGGAGACGGGTGTCCGCCGCGTCGTCCACCACGAGGATACGGGTTGACTCGGTGTTGTTGGCTTGGGTCTCGGCCATGATAACCTCTTTCTAGTGCTTAAATGGGTACATGAATCACTCAGATGGATGGAACACGTAGGGAACGCTGACGAGAAAAGAATCCGTGAACAACCGGGACGACAACAGAGCGGCCACACGGTCGGGGTTTCGAAGCAGGACTGGGTCTCGATCGCCACTTCCAGCGCGGGGCTGGTCTTCTAAGCATAACTGAGGGAACCTAACCCCATCTACAGCCCAGGATCCCCACCTGAAATGAACGAAAAACCTACAGTATACCAGGTAAAGCCAGGGAAACCTTTCAGAAAAGAAAGTGCTAGTGGGGAAAAGAGTCAAGTTCTGGGCAAAATCAAGTTGTTTGAAATCGGTTTCACATAGTATACACCAATTCTATTTTCCCCTCAAGTTAAGAATACCAGATTACAGCCGTTTTCGAGCTGACAATTTCCGGCCAAATTGTAAATTCTCAATAAGTGATTGCTGGGAAATGGCCCTGATTTTGACCAGTGTACTGTAAACAGACTGACTAATGTGCCGAGAAACAAAACGATGTTTTCTGTATCAACCGTTAATTAGCCTTCGACGGACACAGCTTTCGGATAGATTTCCATAAGCGGACACTTGTCCAAAACCTCTGTTCTGTGTGCCTCCCCACAGGAAAGTGGGCAACCGATTTGGTAAAATCGCCCCAAATTGGTAGAGTATGGCCATTCACAACAGTCCACACCCAATCCATGGACAGATTCCCGTCCGACAGGGAATCGAGTTCAGTCCACACAGCCCCCAGGTGAAGCGCTTCATGAACCGAAAACCGAAAACTAGCAGCCGATTCCTCTCCACCCTCGTACTCCTGGCCCTGGTGCTGGGTGCATTCACCGCCGGCAATGTGACCGGCTTCATGGCTCGCTCGGTGGCCGCTTCCCAGGAGCCTGCCGAGTTCGCCGTCTTCTGGGAAGCCTGGGACCTGGTGGTGGCCCACTTTGTGGACCGGGACCGCATCGACTTCCGGACCATGACCTACGGCGCCATCCAGGGCATGCTCAGCACCCTGGGCGATGAAGGCCACACCGCCTTCCTCTCCCCCGAGGAGCTGGCCCAGCACGAGTCCAGCCTGGAGGGCTCCTACCAGGGCATCGGGGCCTACGTCTCCATGGAGGAAGGCCAGGTGATCATCGTGGCGCCCATCGCCGGCTCCCCCGCGGAGGAGGCCGGCATCGTGGCCGGGGACGTGATCCTGGCCGTGGACGGAGAGCCCATCACCGACCAGACCCTTTCCCAGGTCATCTCACGCATCCGTGGCCCGGCAGGCAGCCCGGTGATCCTCACGGTGCTCCACCCGGACGCTGAGGAAGCCGTGGAGATCGAGGTGGTGCGGGGCGAGATCCAGCTGAAAAGCGTGGACTGGGCCCTGATCCCAGGCCAGGAGCTGGCCTACGTCCAGGTCAACCAGTTCGCAGCGGAGACCAGCCAGGAGCTGAAGGCCGCCCTCCAGGAGATCAACGACTTGCGGAGCCAAGGCACGTCCATCCAGGGCATGGTCCTGGACCTGCGCAACAACCCGGGCGGCTACGTCCACGAGGCCCTGGCAGTGACCAGCCAGTTCCTCTCGCCGGGCAAGGTCATCTTCCTGGAGCAGGACGCAGAGGGCAACATCCAAAAGCACAAATCCCGGGGCTGGGGCCTGGCGCGAGATATCCCCCTGGTCGTGCTCATCAACCAGGGGACGGCCAGCGCCGGGGAGATCACCGCCGGGGCCCTCCGGGACAACGGACGGGCCCAGCTGGTGGGGGAGACCACCTTCGGCACGGGCACGGTCCTCAACCAGTTCAACCTGAGCGACGGCTCCGCCATCCTCCTGGGCGTGACCAACTGGCTCACCCCCGACGGACGGCTGATCAAAGGCCAGGGTATCGAGCCGGACATCCCCGTGGAGCAGCCAGCCACGGTCACTCTGCTGGACGCCCGGCAGCTGCGGCAGCTCACCCCGGCGGAGCTCTTGGAGAGCGAGGACGCCCAGTTCCGCAAGGCCCTGGAGCTCCTGAACAGCCCTGCCCCGGACGGGCAGCAGGCCGGCGCCAACCACCCACGGCTGCCCGCCTTGGAGCTCCAGCCGGACTTCCCCGAGTCCAACCGCCTGCAGGTGCACTGAGCGGAGATGGGGCTGAATTGACATCATCGTGGGTCTGAGAGCCCAGGGTGGAAACGTGAGGAAAAAACAGGCCGGACCGAGGCATTGGTCCGGCCTTTCTCATGGACGGAGGGATCGGTCGGGGCCAGGGCTGGCCGGCCCGTAGAGGTGATGCTCCCGAATGTAGCGCTCCACCAGGCGGGGCACCTGGTAGCGGATGGGCTGGCCCGTGCGCACCCGCTCCTGGATGGTGTGGCTGGCGATCTCCAGCTCCGGCATGTCCAGGATGATCACCCGCTCCTGGATGCCTGGCAGCTCTCGGTTCAGGTAGTCCCAGTCCAGAGTGATGTCGTAGCGGCGCAGGGCCACCAGCTTGCAGTTCTCCACCAGCCAGCGGGCCTCGTGCCAGTTGGGCAGATCCTGCAGGCTGTCCGTGCCCATGAGGAAGTAGAGATCCACCTGGGGCCCCACCCGCTCCCGGACGATGCGCACCATGTCCGCGGTGTAGTGGGGTCCGGGACGGTCCGCGTCCACCCGGCTCACGTGGATGTACTCGCTGTCCGCGGTGGCCAGCTGGGCCATGCGCAGCCGATGCTCCACCATGGTCAGCCGCCGGTCCCGCTTGTGAGGGGGATCCCCGGCTGGCACCAGGTAGACCCGGTCCAGGCCCAGCTGGAACCAGGCTTCCTCCGCCAGGATCAGGTGGCCGATGTGGATGGGGTCGAAGGTGCCGCCGAAGATGCCGATGCGACGACGGCCGTCGCCATCCGCCGGATCGTCCCCAGGATTGCCCTGCAGCAGCTCGTCCATGCCCTACTCCCCGAAGGCGTTCTCGTAGCCCCAGACCAGCTCCACATCCCCGATGAGGACCGTGTCTCCCTCTTGGACCCCGGCCTCTCGCAGGGCGTCGGTGACACCCAGGGCCTTCATGATGCGCTGGAAACGCATGGCCGCCTCGTAGTAGTCCCAGTTGGTCATCTTGGCCGCCCGCTCGATGGCGATGCCCCGCACCCGCCAGGTGTGCTCGTCCACCCGCTCGATGGTGAAGGCCTTCTCGTCCACCTCCGGCCGGATCTCGATGACCTCGGCCTCCTCCGGTTCCTCTTCCGGCGGCAGGGCCTCCAACATCTCCTTGACCTTGTAGAGCAGCTTCTGGACGTTCTCCCCGGTCACCGCGCTGATGGCCAGGACCGGCAGCCCCCGGGCTTCCATGGCCTGCTTGATCTGGGGCCATTTTTCCCGAGCCTCGGGCAGGTCGATCTTGTTCAGCACCACGATCTGGGGCTTCTCGGCCAGCTTGGGGTTGAAGAGGGCCAGCTCCTGGTTGATGGCCTCGAAATCGCCCAGGGGATCCGGACTGGCTCCGTCCAGCAGGTGGACGAGCACCCGGGTCCGCTCGATGTGGCGCAGGAAGTCCAGGCCCAGACCCACCCCCTCGTGGGCTCCCTCCAGCAGGCCGGGGATGTCCGCGAAGACGATGGCGTGGTGATCGACCTCGGCCACGCCCAGGTTGGGTACCACCGTGGTGAAGGGGTAGTCTGCGATCTTGGGCTTGGCCGCGCTGATCACGCTGAGCAGGGTGGACT
>WGCB01000721.1 GCA_015494005.1 Caldilineaceae bacterium | reverse complement strand
GTAGGCCCCTTTGTCCACGTCCGCCAGGATCTCCTGGATGGCCGCCTTCTGCTGGGCGTCGCTGGTCTGGTCCAGGGCTTCGTTCAGCTCTTGCTTCACCGTGTCCCAGTCTCCCTCCTTGGCCGCGTCCAGGGCCTTCTCCAGCAGGCCCTCCACCCCGGCAGCCGGTGCGGCCGGCTCCGCAGGCGCGGCCTCCTCGGGCGTGGCCGTGGGGGCCGGCGCCTCGGTCGGAGCGGGCTGGGTCGCCTCCTCCGCAGGGGGGATCGTGGGCACCGGAGTCGGTTCCTCCTTCTTGCCACCGCCGCAGGCCGCCAGGCCCATCACCAGGACGAGCAGAACCAGCATTGTCCGTGTGCGTTTCCACATGATGAACACCTCCTTGGTGTCGGTGAAACTTGGAATGGATGAAAGTTGAACAGCTTTCTGCCACGTGACCCATCGTCACGGCACGACCAAAGTCAGGGCGCCTTTGCCGAGCTACTGGGCCTGCTGCAGGGTGCGCAGGTAGTTGATCACATCCCAGCGCTCTCGGGGCGTCAGGTTGGGGGCCAGGGACGGCATGCCCTGGAAGCCCTCGGTGATGGTCAGGTAGATCAGGCCGTCCTCTTCCTCCAGGATCCGCTCCTCGGTCAGGTCCGCCACCTCGGACGCCGGGGGCTGAAAGTACGCGGCCACCGGGCCATCGCCCCGGCCCTTCTCCCCGTGGCAGACGGCGCAGTGGATGCCGAACAGGACCCGGCCCCGGGCGATGGATGTGGGCGTGGCCGGCACCGGATTCTGGGGCAGGCTCCCGTCCAGGGGCGCCTCCACCCCAGTGATGGGCACGGAACCCGCCGGCGGGAGGAGACGGGGCCCTTCCCGGTAGCCCACAGAGGGCTGGTCCTCCATGAAGCTGGGGAAGTCCACCTGGACGATCTCGTAGGTGAGGACCAGGCCGATCACGAAAGGGGTGGCCAGGATCAGCAGGGTGATCAGGATGCGACGTCTCATAGCGTCCACTCCTCGGGTTCGAACACGTCCCGGGCGCCGTGAGCCCGCAGCATCTCCTGGATCTCCGGGAGCTGCTCCTCCGGGCAGCGGATGAGCATGCCGATGCGCCCGTTGATGCTCTCCGGGTGATAGTACTTGGGCCCAAAGGAGGGGAAGGTGCTCTCCCACAGGACCCCCAGGAAGGTGCTCACGATCAGCCCCATCATGGTGAACTCGTAGGTGATCACCGCGGAGGGCGGGATGGGAATCAGGGGCTGCCCGCCCACCCGGATTGGGTAGAGCAGGGGCGTCCCCGCGTTCAGGAAGAGGCCGATGAGAAAGCCGACGAAGGCCCCAGAGAGGGCGATCCAGGGCAGGCGCTCCCAGACCATGGGCCGGCCCAGCACCCGAGCCGGGTAGGGCACACCGGAGATCACCGTCATGTCGTGGTCATCGATGCCCTGTCGCCGCAGTTCGTCCAGGACCTCGGCCACCGGGTCCACGTGATCGAACAGGGCCATGAGTACTTTCGCTGCCATGCTGCCTCCTCGCTTTGCTTCGGGTTGCGTCTCCGGTGGCGCCGCTACTCCAGCTCGGTGACCGTGGGCACCAGGGCCCGGCCGATCCGCCGCAGGGAGTGGGCGATCTGCCCTTCCCGCACCTCCCAGATGGGCACCAGGGGGATCACCCGGGAGACCACCGCGTAGAGAAAGATGAAGGTGGACAGGGAGCCGATGGAGATGAGGATCTCCACCGGGGAGGGGTTGTACACGCCCCAGTCGAAGGGCAGCCGGTTGCGGGTCAGGAAGCCGGTCACGATGATGTAGCGCTCGATGTACATGCCCACGTTCACCCCCAGGGTCACCAGCATCAGGCCCCAGAAGGAACGGCGCACCTTGCGGTTCCACAGGGTCAGCCAGGGGATGAGGATGTTGGTCGCCAGCATGATGTACCAGAGCGGCGCCACCGGTCCTCGGGCCTGCAGGGTGAGCAATTCCTTGCCCACCGCCTCGCCGCCGTACCACTCGGTCAGGTAGTCGGCGAAGAAGAAGTAGGTCCAGGCAAAGGAGAAGATCAGGATCAGTTTGCCGATGGAGTCGAAATGCTCGGCGCGCAGGAAGTAGTCCAGCTTCATGGTTCGGCGCACCACCAGCAGCACCGTGGCCACCGCGGACACACCAGAGAAGATGGCGCCGGTGACAAAGTACGGGCCGAAGATGGAGCTGTGCCACCCCACCTTCATGGTCATGCCGAAGTCCCAGGAGACGATGGTGTGGACGGAGAACATGACCGGGATGATGGCAAAGGCGAAGATGGTGATGGCGGTCTTCAGATGCTGCCACTCCGCCTCGGTGCCCCGCCAGCCCAGGGCCAGAAGCCGGTAGAGGCGATAGCGCCAGCCGGTGGTCCGGTCCCGGGCCATGGCCATGTCCGGGATCAGGGGCAGGTAGAGGTAGAGGGTGCTGCCGATCAGATAGGTGAAGATGGCCATCATGTCCCACATCAGGGGGGAATGGAAGTTGGGCCAGAGCTGCCGTTGGTTGGGGTAGGGCACCATCCAGTAGAAGCGCCAGGTGCGGCCCAGGTGGATCAGCGGGTACATGCCGGCCACGATCAGGGCGAAGGTGGTCATCATCTCCGATGCCCGGGTGATGGGGCGGCGGAACTCGGCCTTGAAGACCCGCAGGATGGCCGAGACGAAGGTCCCGGAGTGGCTGATGCCGATCCAGAAGACGAAGTTGGCGATGTACACGCCCCAGAAGACGGGCCGATTGATGCCGGCCACGCCCAGCCCCCACTTGATCTGATACGCCCAGGCCAATCCCAGCCCCAGGAACACCAGTCCCCCCAGGACGAAGGCCGCGAGGAGCCATCCCAGGCTGATGCGCTCCATCGCGTGCATGACCTCATAGTTCATCTCCTCGCGGGAACGGCGGTCCAGGAGCAGATCCCGGGCTTTGAGTTCTCTTTCCAGATGGGCCAATTCCTGTTCATGTCCCCGATCAGACGACATGGGCATCACCTCCCTTGAGGTAGATCACCGCGGGCTCCGTCCCCAGATCCTCCAGGAGCTTGAAGGCCCGGCGGCTCTGAGCCAGGCGGGCGACCTTGCTGTGAGGATCGTTCAGGTCACCGAAGACCAGGGCTTCCGTGGGGCAAGCCTGGACACACGCCGGTTGGACCTCCCCATCCTCGATGGGGCGACCTTCGGCCTTGGCCTCCTCCTCCACCTGGCGAATGCGCTGAATGCAGAACGTGCACTTCTCCATGATACCCCGGGAACGCACGGTCACGTCCGGGTTCAGCTGCTCGTGCAGGGGTTCGGGGAAGACGGGATCGAACCAGTTGAACACCCGGGCGATGTAAGGGCAGTTGTTGGCGCAGAACCGGGTGCCCACACAGCGGTTGTACACCTGCACGTTGATGTTCTCGGTCTCACTGTGGTAGGTGGCGAACACCGGACAGACGGGCTCACAGGGGGCCTCGCCACATTGTTGACACATGATGGGGATGAAACGGGCGCGGATGTCGGGGTATTCCCCCTCCCAATACCGCTCGATGCGCACCCATCCCATGTGGCGGCCCTTGTGGATCTCCTCCTCACCGACGACCGGGATGTTGTTTTCCGCGTAGCAAGCGGTGATGCAGACACCGCACCCGGTGCACTTGTCGATATCCACAATCATGGCCCACCGGTGTTCTTGCGTGCCTCCGTTCTGACGGCTCATTCGACATCCTCCGTATAAAGTCTCGAATATGTGCGGTTAGCCCGGAAACCCAACTTCACGGGCGCGGTCCACGCCCGCGTTGTTCTCCAG
>WGCB01000720.1 GCA_015494005.1 Caldilineaceae bacterium | reverse complement strand
GGAAATCAGGAATGAAAAAGGAGGACAACAATGCCCCCCTCCCTATCCTCTCTTGTTCCCGTCGACCTGCTCCAATGTCTTATCCCCCGAGAATGGCAGGCATATCCCAGATGTTGTCAATGATGGCCCCAGCTAGGAGTTTCACGGCTGCTACTACAGCGATCACAGTCAACATCAGAAGAAGACCATACTCTCCCAGCCCTTGTCCGCTTTCTTCCTGCAGGAGCAGGAATAATTTTTCCATACAGATCTGCTGTATCGTCCTGAGGCTGGACAAGGTGGCCACCGAGCGCATGGTTGAAGAGTGAAAAATGAGAAAGTAAGGGTGGGAAAAGGGTCAAAAAACGTGTTTCGATTGTCTGTACTTTAGTCTGGGCGACCACAAATCTCAATAGTACCCATGGGAATCGGCCTTGAGAGAGCAGAGCCTGCAGAGCGGTTCAGATTGTTTCCTTGCCAGCCATTCCCAACAACAAATCCCAATAGCAAAAGGGAGAGGCAAAACCGCCTCTCCCTTTTGTCGATTTTCTGGACGAGATTAGCTGCCGTCGAAACCATCCGAAACCTGCTGCAGGTAGCTGCTGATGTTGCTGCCGAGAGCTGTGACAGCCGCGATGGCCACCACGGCGATGAGGGCCAGGATCAGGCCGTACTCCGCCAAGCTCTGACCATCCTCATCGGACAGGAACGACAGCGAATTGGCGAGGTAGAGATAGTACTTGGTGACGGTGGTCATGAATTACCTCCTGAACGGAAAAATTCGATGAGTTGCGGTGGGACACTGTTCGGTTCGGATACTCGAATGGATACGGATAGGGTAGAGTCTACTCGACCGAGACCCTGTTCACGTTCGTCCCTAGAGTAATCGGAGGCAAGCGGTGAAACAATAGTACTGTTGGGGGCACTTGAGCGTTTTTCAGAGGCGAAAGTGGGCAGGCCAGCGGGGATGTGGCAAGGAGCGATTACGGATCGAAGCGCTTCTCGAGCTGCGCCAGCCGTTCCTGCAGAGGAGACCACACACGCGGGGAATCCAAATCCACCAGCTCCATCACAATGGCGTCCTCTCGGGTGACGGGGTAGTAGTTGCGGCGACGAGCTATCTCCTGATAGCCCAGTCGAGCGTAGAGCCGGCGGGCCGCCTGGTTGCTAGGACGCACCTCCAGGCTACTGGTGCGGGCTCCTTGCTCTCGGGCCGTGGATAGCATATGGAGCAAGAGCCATTCTCCCAGGCGTTGCCCCCGCCATTCGGGGTGCACAGCGATGGTGGTGATGTGGGCGTCGCCGTCCAGGATCCAGTACCCCCCGTAGCCCAGGATCGGCGGCACTTCCTCGTCCGTTTCCGGTCGGATGACGAAGTAATGGCTGTAGGGATTGCGGGTCAGTTCTCGACGGTAGAGGCTGGCTGGCCAGGGCGCCGGAAACGAGACCTCTTCCAGCTCCATGACCCGATCCACATCGGCCAGGGTCATGGGCGTGATGACAGCTTTCAGGCGGCGCATAGGAGTGGCCCGTTCAGAGGGCGTTCAGATAGAGGGGACGCAGGGTGTCCAGGCTGTCCTGATGGCCGGCGGCGAAATGTTGAGCTGCCAGCCAAGCCAGGTGACCAGCCCGGCGCCAGGCCAGGGCCTCGTCCACCAGGATCACATGGGGCAGGGAGCGGACCGCCTGAGCCAGGGCGGGATCCTCCTCCCCCACCAGCCAGAGGGGCTGCTGGATAGCCTCCAGGGCGTGGACGAAATCCGGGAGAAGGCCAGCCTGGTGCTCTTCCGGCGTGGGGCGGTGGAGCCGATCCGACGGGGAGAAGACGGTCCAGTTGTAGCGTCCTCGGCCGGCCTGGATGAAGGCCACCACCACGGGCTGGGGATCCCAGGTGATGGCCACTCGTAGCCAGGGCGCCGCCGTGACGCTCAAAGTGGGCAGCCCCAGGAGGCGCGGCATGGATTCCAGGCCCAGCGCGATGCCCTTGGCCACGCTGATGGCGATGCGCACCCCGGTGAAGCTGCCCGGCCCAGTGGTGACCGCCAAGGCCGTCACCTGGTCAGGATGCAACCCCTGACAGTCCAGGAGCTGTTGTGCCGTGGGCAACAGGTCCTGGGTCTGGCGGCGGTGAGCCAGCCAGGTCTCTTCGGCCAGGAGCCGATCCTCCTCCAGGTCGTAGAGGGCCAGGGAGGCGGTGCGGGTGGCGGTGTCCAGGGCCAGGAGCACGGGCAAGGTTCTCCTTTCTCGATCAGGGGCGACCCGCAGGCCGCCCCTTTTGCGCTGCCCAGGAAGGTTCCCAGGCGTCTCCAATTCGATTCGTGGAAGGGTTCCTCAGTCCGCCAGCCCCAGGTCATCGCCCACGGCCCGAGCACCCTCAGGCATGGGCTGGTGGTACTCCGGCGGCGTCACGAAGCGCTCCACCAGCTCCCGGGTGTTGACCACGTTGAGCTGGTCGTAGAAGAAGGCGAAGGTCTCCTCCAGGGTGTGGTAGATCTCCTCCTTGACCGCCGGCGGCAGGGTCCACAGCTCCGGCTTGAAGGGCCCCAGGGCCTTCTTCCGGGTCTTGTAGTAGAACTGAGCGTCGGTCTGCCCTTCCTTGCGCTCGTTCGCGTGGTGCGTGTCCAGGTGATGGTACATGCGCTCTCGCAGCGCCGCGGGGAAGGCCTCGTGGTCCAGGAAGATGTTCTGGAAGCCCGTGGCCAGGTGGATCTCCAGGGTCTGCACCTCGGGGAACTTGTGGAAGAGCTCCTTGGGCAGGGTGCTGGCCCCATGCTGGACCGCGCCGCCCATGCCCCACTCTCGGGCCCGCTTGCCCAGCTGCTCCAGGGTGTCGAAGTCCACCGCCACCTTAGCAATAGAGCCATCGGGCAAGACCACACCGCCGTGGCTGGTGCCTGTCTGGACGCTGATCTTGCTCAGGCCCACGTAGTCCCCCAGCTTCTTCAGGGTGGCCTGGTAGCCCTCCATGTAGGCGTCCAGCTCCTCCACCGTGGAGTTCTTCTCCCCCACCTCGCCGATCTCGCCGCCCAGGCTGATGGTGACGCCTTCCGGCTCCAGCTCCCGGACGAACTGGGTCAGCTCCGCGGAGCGCAGGAAGTTGTGGTACTGCTGCTCGGCCAGGGACTCCGGCTCCAGGGTCACCAGGGTGCTGGTGTCGATGTCGATGTTCCAGAAGCCAGCGGGGATGGACTTGGCGATGAGGTCCTTCACCTCCTGGACGGCGCCCTCCGGATCCTGGGCGTACTTGGCTGCCTTCACCTGGAAGTGATCTCCCTGGATGAAGAGGGGCCCGGTGTAGCCCTCCTTGATGGCCGCAGCGATGAGGGCGGCGCTGTACTCGGCCGGCTCCTGCTCCGTGTAGCCCATCTCGCTGCGGGCAATCTCGAAGATGAAGGCGCCGGCATTGGTCTTCAGCGCGGCGCGCAGGGCGGCCCGGGCCGTGTCGTAGGTGGTGAAGCGGATGTTCATGGCCGGGACGGTGCGATCCCGCCATTCGTCCCGGCTGCGGGCGATGTAGAAGTCGTGGATGCTGGCCGGACGCACGCCCAGGGCCTGCCCGGCTTCCCAGATGAGCCAGCGGGCGAACTCTTTCACCGGCTCTGTGCCGAAAACCGCATCTCGGATCAGGGTGTCGATGGCTTGAGAGCGCAGTTTGTCCGCGTCCTCGATCTGCACCCGACCTTTCTCCACAGCCAGCACGCCGCGCAGATCCTGGCGCACTTCGTGGACCGATTCGTGGATCATGGAGTGTTCTCTCCTCTCTGGTTGGTCTGGTTCTTGACTGGTCCGATTGGGTCTGATTTTGAGGCCTTCGTGCCAGGCCTCGGGTGGACGATGATGGAAACGATTCGTCGTGACAACGCCCCTTGCGCTGTCTTCGCTGTCGTGTCAGGAGGGCGAGGGCCGGGGAAGGCATCCTCTGGTTTCATTATACCAGCCGGGCAGAGCTTCAGCAATGAAAAGGGGTTCAGCGCGCCCCGGCATTGTTGACGGAACGGGCTTCTCCACGTAGGATGGTGCGGACGATAGTCCGGCCATTTTTCCGGCCGGTTTCACCTTCAACCCACAACCCAGGAGCCGAGCATGAGTCAACTGAAACTGGGCGCGCACATGTCCATCGCCGGCGGCGTGAGCCAGGCCTTGGACCGGGCCGCCGCGGTGGGCAGCAACGCGGTCCAGGTCTTCACCAAAAACAACCGCCAGTGGGCCGGCCCCCCGGTGGATCCGGAAGATGTGGCCCGCTGGAAGCAGATGAAGCCGGAGCTAGGCATCCGAGCCGCAGTCAGCCACGCCTCCTACCTGATCAACCTGGCCAGCCCCAAGGACGAGCTCTGGGAGAAGAGCATGGCCGCGCACATGGACGAGCTGCGCCGGGCCCATGCCTACGGCATCCCCCACGTGGTGCTGCACCCAGGCTCCCACACAGCTGTCTCTTATACACATCTCCGAG
>WGCB01000719.1 GCA_015494005.1 Caldilineaceae bacterium | reverse complement strand
GTGCGTAGCTCAGGATGCTCTGGCCGTGGCTGGGGGCCTCGCTCAGGCGCACGTTGCGGGGGATGATGGTGCGGAACACCTTGTCCGGGAAGAAGCCGCGCACCTCGGCCACCACCTGCTGGCTCAGGTTGGTGCGGCCGTCGAACATGGTGAGGAGCACCCCGGCGATGTGGGCTCGGGGGTTCAGCACTTCCTGGACCTGGCGGATGGTGTTCAGGAGCAGGCTCAGCCCCTCCAGGGCCAGGTACTCGCACTGGACCGGGATGATCACCCCGTGGCTGGCCGCGGTCAGGCCGTTCACCGTGAGCAGGCCCAGGCTGGGCGGGTCGTCCACGAAGATGTAGTCGTACTCCTCCAGCACGGTGGTCAGGGCCCGGCTGAGCAGGTTCTCCCGGGCCATCATGCCGGCCATCTCCACCTCCGCCCCGGCCAGGTCCACGCTAGCGGGCACCAGGTCCAGCCCCACCCGCTCGGTCAAGGTGATGGCCTCCCGGATGGGCACCTTGTCGATGAGCACGTCGTAGAGACTCACCGGCACGCTGCGGGGATCGATGCCCAGGCTGGTGGTGGCGTTGCCCTGGGGATCCGAGTCCACCAGCAGGATGCGGCGCCCCATGGCGGCCAGGAACGCGCTCAGGTTGACCGCGGTGGTGGTCTTCCCCACACCCCCTTTTTGGTTGGCAAAGGCGAGGATCTTGGCTCTCATGGCGGCCTATCCGTGGCGCTCCAGATACTCCATGACCTGCTGGTGGGTGGGGATGCCCTGGATCCCCGGGGCCTCCACGCCGAAGGAGGCGGTGACGTTGGCGTAGCGGGCCGCGTGCAGGGGATCCCCGGTCTCCTCCAGACGCAGGAGGAAGGCGGTGGCGAAGATGTCCCCGGCGCCGGTGGGGTCCACCTCATTGGCCGGCCGAGGCGGGATGGGCGTGGCCTGCACCGTGCCGTCCGCCTGGAGTTGATAGACGGTGCTGCCGTTGCGGTATTCCGTCACCACCACGATGGGCACCTGCTGGACGAAAGGCTCCAGGCGGCCCAGGTCGTAGTCGATGTCCTCCAAGGAGAGGACCAGCACGTCCAGGTGGGGGAGGATCTGGTCCGCGGTCTTCCAGGGCTGGCTGTGGACCCGGCCCGTCTCGTCCCAGGCCCGCATCCAACCCTGGGGCACCGCGCCCACCCGGGTGCCCTCGGGGAAAATGGCGGCCACGTCCGGCTCGATCTCGTTGGCGATGGGACCCAGGAGCACGATGCGCGGGCGGCGCAGCTCCGCTGGGATGTCCGCCGCCCGGATGGGCAGGGCCGTGGCGTAGCAGTACTGGATGCGCCCGTCCTCGGTGTAGATGTTGGCGAAGGTGGTGGTCACCGGGCTGGGCAGGGCCAGGACCCGGGCCTCCTCGGGCAGGGGGGAGAGGTCCACGTCCGGGCCGGCCCGGGTGATCACGGTGGGATGACGGCCCAGACGCACCGCGGTCACCGCGGCGAAGCTGACGGTGCCGCCCAGGGTGTAGTCGCTGCTCTCGGGATCGTTGGTGAGCAAGTCACGGGTCACGTGGCCAATGGCCAGGAAATCAACGGGTTGAAAGTCGCCCTGCTGTGGGGCTTGCGGACGGGTGTCGGGCATGGGATGTTCCACGGGCGTGTTGGTTGGGCGGATGGAGAGGGCGGGCCAGCGCTGTGCAGGGGGTTCTCGGCCCACAAAATAACCCCACCCGGACCGGTGGGGTTATTCTATGTTCTGTTGGGCTTTTGAGCAAACTGGTCTCCAGCCTACTTGGGCAGGATCTGGACCTTGCGCCGCTCCCCTTCCCCGGTGCTCTCGGTGTAGACCTGCTCGTGATCCCGCAGAGCCAGGTGGATCAGGCGCCGATCCGCGGGGGGCATGGGCTCCAGAGAGACGGGACGGCCGGTGCGGACCACCTGCTCGGCCATGCGCCGGGCCATCTGGGCCAAGCGTTCCGCGCGGCGGGCCTTGTACTGGTCCACGTCCACCACGATGTTGTGCCAGCGGTGGGTGCGCTGGTTGATCATCAAGCGCACCAGGTACTGGATGCTGCCCAGGGTCTCCCCATGGCGGCCGATGAGCACCCCCAGGTTCTCCCCGCGGATGTCCAGGAGCAGGGGCGGCTCGCTCTGCTCCTCGGTGGGCTCGGCCCATTCCGCCACCACCTGGGCCCGGATGCCCATGAGCTGGAGCATCTCCGCCAGGAGTTCCGTGGCCAGCTCCTTCACCTGCTCCGGACCGAACTCTTCGGGGGCGGCCGGTTCGGCCTCCTCTGGGGCGGGTGCTTCCTCGGTGGCTTCCTCGCGCTCGGTTTCGGCCCCGGTTTCGGTCACGGCCTCGGTTTCCCCTGCTTCGGTTGCCCCTGCGGCCTCCGGCGCCATCTCTGGGGCGACTTCCTCCGCCGGCTCCCGGACCTGGGCTGCGGGCTCCGGGGCGGTCTCCTGGGCCGCAGCTTCGGGCTGAGGCTCCGTCTCGGGGACCGGCTCAGGCTTGGGGATGATGCGCACCCGGGCGTCGGTGCTGCCCAGCCCGAAGAGCCCCCGGCTGCCTTCGGTGATCACCTGGATCTCCACCTGATCCCGGCTCAGACCCAGCTCTCTCAAGCCCTGCTCGATGGCCAGATCCACGGTTTTGGCGCTGAATTCGTAGCTTTGGCTGCTCATCGTCTACTTCCTTTTTCGCTGGCGGCGAGAACGTTTTGACTTCCGCTGCTGGGCCCCTGCCGAGGCATCGCCCTTGGCCTCCGCGCCGTTCTCGCTGGTGGATGGCTCCGCCTTGGACACCACGCTGGCCGTCCCTTCGATGGTCTTGCCCGCCTTCCCGTTGGCTGTCGCCTCCACAGTGACGGGATGCATCCGCATGATGGCCCACTGCTGGAGGAGCTGGAGCAGGTTGCTGGTCACCCAGTAGAGGGTCAAACCAGCCGGCACCTGCAGGGTGAAGAAGCCGAACATGAGGGTCATCATGACAGTCATCTGCTTCATCATCCCGGCCTGGCCCTCGTCTCCGGTGGGGCTGGCCGGGGTGGTCATTTTCTGCATGAAGACCTGGGTGATCATGAGGAAGGCCGGCAGGACGAGATAGGCGGCCAGGGTGCCGTAGTCACCGGCGTTGAAGGCCTGGCTGATCCAGCTCAGCCCCTCCCGGAACTGGGGGAAGCTCAGGTCGGGGATCCAGAAAAAGCGGGCGTCCGCCAGCCGGGGGCCGATGGCCACCAGGGCCGAGTAGAGGCCGAAGAGGATGGGCATCTGGATCACCATGGGCAGGCAGCCGCTCAGTGGGTTGACCCCTGCTTCCTGGTAGAGCTTCATCTGCTCCTGGGCCAGCTTCTCCCGGTTCTTGCCGTACTTCTTCTGGATCTCCTGGAGCTTGGGCTGGAGCTCTCGCTGGGCCTGCATCCCCCGGATCTGGGTCAGGGTGAGGGGGAAGGTGATGATCTTGATGATGATGGTGAAGAGGATGATGGCGAAGCCCCACGCGTAGGGGACCCCAATCCCGGACAGGATGTCGTAGAGCCAGATCAGCGCCTTGGCCATGGGCCAGACCACCAGGGTCTGCCAGAGGCCTTCCGGAGGGGTGGTGAGCACGTCCACTCCCTCCCGGGAGACGCCGCAGCCGCTTAGGGCCAGGGCAGCGATGATCAGGACGAAGAATAACAGAAGATGCTTTCGTTTCACGTCGGTCTCCTCAAAAGGATCGAGAACTCCGCTCGCAGCAGAGAAGGTCGCAGGCCAGGGGCAGGGCGCCGGGCCGGTCAGGGCACGGGATCGATGCCACCGGGGTGCCAGGGATGGCAGCGGGAGATCCGCTTGACCCCCATCCATCCTCCCTTGGCCACGCCGTACTTCTCGATGGCCTGGTAGGTGTAATGGGAGCAAGTGGGGTAGTAACGGCAGTTGCTGCCCAGCAGGGGAGAGATGGCTCGTTGGTAAAATCGAATGAGTGCTAAGATGATGGCTCGCATGGTCGGTCTCGGAATCGTTTCAACCTGCCCTGGCCGATGGGGCCTGGAGCAACAAAGACGCCCGCCGAAGCAGGCGGGCGCATGCGACGTCGATCTCATGGAAATCGGCATCCCGGATCGGCGTGCGTGCGATGAACACCAGGTCGTGGCCAGGAGCGATCTCATGCATTCGCAGGCGTACTGCCTCTCGCATACGGCGCTTCACCCGATTGCGCACCACCGCGTTGCCGATGCGCCGGCTCACAGAAAATCCAAAACGACTGTGAGGCAGATTGTTGGGCAGTACGCAGAGGACGGCCAGTCGATCTCTGTAGCAACGCCCTCGCCGTCGCACTTCCTGGAAACGGCGATTGTCTCGCAGTCGGTAGCGGCGTTTCACGCGGACATGGCACCTGTACGGCCTGGGATCAGCCGCCCATGGGATGGGCCAGGGCCCACCCGGGGAAACCCGGTCAAGAACGAACGGACTTGCGGATGCTCAGCCGAACGGACAGGTTCTTGCGCCCCTTCAATCGACGTCGCTTCAGCACATTGCGCCCGCCTGGGGTCCGCATGCGCTTGCGGAATCCGTGGACACGAAGACGACGGCGGACTTTGGGTTGCCAGGTTCGCTTGGGCATGACACACACTCCTTGCAGACTGCTGTATGGATTCCGCTACCCTGACCGGGGCCAAGCCAGATCCTGAGCGGCGGGTGTACGCAACGTTCAAAAACCGAAATCCCAGGGGGGATGCCCTTCGTTTCGGCCCAGAGGGCGCCGCTCTTGGGCACACTCCTAAGCGAACATTATACGTGCTAGCGACGAGGCGTGTCAAATTTGCCGGGCTTTTCACCCCCTCCGTCTCTGGGGGCGACGAGCGAGGGAGCCTGCACCCGTCCTGGCCTGGCCCTGGCCCGTTTTCGTGTGCGCGATGGCCGGGGATGTGGTATAGTTTCAGGGGAAATCGGGGCACAGACGTTCTGTTTGGTGCTCCAAGCCCCCGCAGCGCGATGGCCCGTCCACTGCCAGGCCCAATGCCAGAAAGCCAACCACCATGACCAAGCGATCCAAGTCCGAGTCCGACCCCCAATCCAACTCTGAGCCCAAGCCCGAGAAGGCCAGGGCGCGCCGTCGCACCCGGCGGACCAGCCGAGGGAAGACCAGCCGGGGGAAGAAGGAGCAGTCCGGGTCTGCACCGGCCCAGGAGGCCCAGGCCGCTCCCTCCCCGGCCAGCCGGAACCTCCAGCGCCAGGCCGAGTTCCTCCTGGACGAGATGGCCCTGAGCGGCGCGGACAGCCACGCCGCGGACGCGGACCTGGCTGGCCCTGCCCGGGCCGCGGGGCCAGAGGAGACGGTCCTGGCCCGGCTCCAGGCGGAGATCACCACCTTCATCGAGCTGGGCCAGAGCCGCTCGGTAATCCTGCCCGAGAGCAAGCTGCCTCCGGTCCGCTCCAAGCCCCAGGACCTGGAGCCTGGCCCGGTTCCCGGCAAGGAAACTGTCCCGACCTCCCGCTCCCGGGGGCTGAACGAGCCGGTGCTGACCCTGGAGG
>WGCB01000718.1 GCA_015494005.1 Caldilineaceae bacterium | reverse complement strand
TCAGCCTGGGATCCGTCCCATGGCCGGGACCTGGCCCAGCCAGCTCCAGGGCTCCGCGCCCCAGCATCCCAACGTGCGGGAACTGCCCCCCCTCTCCGTGGTGGACCTGGAGGCCCGCAAGCTGGAGGAGGAGATCGCCACCCTCTACGAGGAAGTGAACCGCATCCTCACCCACCGGCCCGAGCTGACCAACCACGCCCTGGCCCTGCTCCGGGAGGCCCGCACCATCGTGAAATCCCAGCCCGAGCGCATGGGCAAGGCCGAGTACAACATCCGCCAGGTCCGCTCCCTGCTGGACCGGGCCCGGGAGACCCGCGCCCAGGCCCGGATGTACGGCGCCCGGCTCATGGTCTACCTCTCTGCCTGGCTCTTCCTGAGCGTGGCCGCCTTCGCCTTCCTCTTCCTCTACCGGGGGGATGTGGAGCGCTTCCTGGTGGCTTTCGTGGGTGGGGAGAGCAACTTCACCCGCAACGCGGTGCCCCTGACCTGGGCCCTGCTGGCCGGTGGCATCGGCGGCGTCATCGGCGCGGTGATCTCCCTGGCCAATCACCTGGGCACGGGCCTGGAGCTGGACAGCCAGTACGTGGTCCGCTTCGTGATCCAGCCCATCATGGGGCTGGTCCTGGGCCTGGTCTCCTACCTGCTCTTCGGCCTGATCTACAACGCCACCGGCTTCGATCCCGTGGGCATCCTGGCCTGGGATCTGGCCCCCTCGGTCCTGGCGCTGGTGGCCGGCGTCTGGCAGGAGATGGTCTACGGCCTCCTCTACCGCTTCATCCGGCTCTTCCAGTTCGGCTCCCGCCGCCGGTGACCTGGCGGCCCGCGTGGCCCCGTTCAGCACCAACCACCCTGTGAACAGCACCCCCACTCCCCGCCCCGAAGCCGGTTTCGCCGAAGTCATCGTCAACGTGCCCATCCGCCGGGGCTTCGGCAAACATCTGGAGAGCCCGCCTCCGGCCGAGCCCGACACCTCCCCCTGGGATCCAGCTGGCGGCTCGGCGGCCACGGCCACCCGGCTGGGCGGCGGGCCGGCTACCTTCCAGACCTTCCACTACCACATCCCGCCCCAGCTCCAGGACGAGCTCGCGCCCGGCCACCTGGTCTGGGTCCCCTTCGGCCGCCAGCAGGTCCAGGGCATCGTCGTCCGCCTGAGCGACCACTCTCCAGTCCCCACCAAACCCATCCAACGCCTGGCTCGTCCCCGACCGGTGCTCACGCCGGTGCAGATCCAGCTGGCCTTCTGGATCGCGGACTACTACGTGGCCCCGGCTTCCGAGGCCATCAAGCTCTTCCTGCCGCCGGGCCTGCTGCAGAAACGGGCGGACAAGCCCAGCGTCCGGGCCAAACGGGAGCTGGAGGTGGAGCTCCTGATCCCCCCAGAGGCGGTGGAGGAGCGGCTCCTGGCCCTGGGCCGGGAGACCAGGCAGAGCCGGGTGCTGGCCTGCCTTCTGGACGCGGCGGGAGGATCCATGCCCCTGGCCCAGCTGCGGGAGGCCTGTGGGCTGCGGGATCTGGGCCCCATCCGGGCCCTGGAGGCCAAGGGCCTGGTGCGCCGGGAGGAGGACCGGGTGCTCCTGGCCCAGCCCGGGGACGTGGCCCGGGAGCGGCTCCTGGCCCTGACCGGCGCGGACAAGTTTCGCCCTGCCCTCCAGGCTCTGGCCCAGGCCGGTCGCCCCCTGTGGAAGAGCGAGCTGGCCCGGCAGGCGCCGGCCAGCCTGGATCTCCTGCGCAGACTGGCCCAGGCCGGCCTGGTGCGCCTGACGGAGAAAGTGCGCTACCGGGATCCCCTGGGCGGCCGCACCTACGCCCAGACCTTCCCACCGCCCCTCACCGGAGAGCAGGCCCAAGTCTGGGAGACCCTGCGCCGGGCCGCCTTCCAGGAGCCCATCCGGCCGGGGAAGCCGCCGGTCTTCCTGCTCCACGGGGTCACCGGCAGCGGCAAGACGGAGATCTACCTGCGAGCCATCCAGGAGACCCTGGCCCGGGATCGCCAGGCCATCGTCCTGGTGCCGGAGATCGCCCTGACGCCCCAGACCGTGGCCCGTTTCGCCGGGCGTTTCCCGGGCCGGGTCACGGTGATCCACTCCCAGCTCAGCCCCGGGGAGCGCTACGACGTCTGGCGGCGCATCCGGGATGGCGAGGTGGACGTGGTGGTGGGGCCCCGCAGCGCCCTCTTCGCGCCCCTGCCCCGCCTGGGCCTGCTGGTCATCGACGAGGAGCACGAGGCCTCCTACAAGCAGCACGCGGAGGAGTGGGGCAGCTTCACCGTCTTCTACGACGCCCGCACCGTGGCCCATCGCCTGGCCCAGCTTACGGACAGTCCCCTGATCCTGGGCAGCGCCACCCCCAGCCTGGAGGCCTACCACGCCATGCAGCAGGGCGAGTCCACCCTCCTGGCTCTGCCCCGCCGGGTCATGGGGCACGGCAGGGGAGACAAGGAGATGGGGAGACAAGGAGACGGGGAGGTCGGCTCGGCCCAATCCACCAATCCACCAATCCACCAATCCACCTCTTTTTCCCCCGTCCCCTACGCGGAGATGCCGCCGGTGGAGGTGGTGGACATGCGCCAGGAGCTGCGAGCGGGCAACCGCAGCATCTTCAGCCGCAGCCTCCAGGCGGAGCTCCACGCCACCCTGGACGCGGGGGAGCAGGCCATCCTCTTCCTGAACCGACGGGGGAGCAACACCTTCGTCATGTGCCGGGACTGCGGCCACGTGGAGCGCTGCCCCCACTGCGAGGTGCCCCTCACCTACCACGAACGGGCCAATGTGCTCATCTGCCACCACTGCAACCGCCGCTTCCCCATCCCGGACCTCTGCCCCCAGTGCGGCAGCCGGCGCATCAAATACTTCGGCGCGGGGACCCAGCGCATCGAAGAGCTGGTCCAGGAGATCGCCCCCCGGGCCCGCATCCTGCGCTGGGACGCGGACACCACCGGCCGCAAGGGCAGCCACCAGGCCATCCTGGAGCGCTTCGCGGCCCACGAGGCGGACGTGCTCATCGGCACCCAGATGATCGCCAAGGGGCTGGACCTGCCCCTGGTCACCCTGGTGGGGGTCATCTCCGCGGACGTGGGCCTCTACCTGCCGGACTTCCGCAGCCCGGAGCGCACCTTCCAGCTGTTGACCCAGGTGGCCGGCCGGGCCGGGCGCAGCCAGCGGGGTGGACGGGTCATCTTCCAGAGCTACACCCCGGAGCACTACGCCATCCGGGCCGCGGCGGAGCACGACTACCTGGCCTTCTACCGCCGGGAGATCGCCTTCCGCCGGGAGCAGGGGTACCCGCCCATCCAGCGGTTGGCCCGGCTCATCTACTGGGACAAGAACCTGTCCCGAGCCCAGGAAAAGAGCCGGGAGATGGCCGACGTCCTGGCCCAGCGGGTGGGGGAGCTGGGCGTGGTGAAGGAGGGCTTCCGGATCGTGGGGCCGGTGCCGGCCTTCTTCGCCCGCTACCGGGGCTTCTACCGCTGGCAGATCC
>WGCB01000717.1 GCA_015494005.1 Caldilineaceae bacterium | reverse complement strand
ATCAACACCCAGCGAAGGCGTCCGAAGGGGTTCACGACAGGGCCACCTTCTCCCGGGAGGATGGCACGGCCAACGTGTCGTAGGCCTGGAGCAGCTTGGGCACGGAGTAGCGCCAGGCCAGCTCCGTCTCGATGCGCCGCCGGCCGAAGGCGCCCATGCGGGCCCGGGCCTCGGGATCGTCCATGAGCTGGGCGATCTTGCGGGCGAAGTCCAGCTCGTCGTTGGGCTGGGCGTAGAGGGCCGCCTCCTGGGCGGTGAAGCGGTGCTCCGTCAGGTCGAAGGCCACGATGGGCTTGCTCAGGGCCATGTACTCGGTCATCTTGATCATGGTGGAACGGTCCGTGAACGGATTCTTGGGGTCCGGATCCAGGCAGATATCCGCGGTGGAGAGGTAGCGCACCAGATCCTCGTCGGAGATGCGTCCAGTAAACCACACATGCTCCTCCAGCTCCAACTCCGAGCGCAGGCCCTGCAGCCCCTCCCAGGCGTCTCCCTTGCCGATGAGCACCGCGTAGAAGTCCGTCCGCCCCAGGTCGTAGCGCAGACGGTGCAGGGCCCGGAGCAGGTAGTCCAGGCCGTCGTGGAAGCCCATGTCCCCCACGTAGCCCAGGATGATGGGGGCCTTGGCCCGCAGCTCCGGATCCGGCGGCACGGGCTGCAGACGCTCCAGGTCCGGGCCGTTGCGCACGATGGTGATCCGCTCCTCGGGCACGCCGCTGCGCGCCATCTCCATGGCCTTGTAGGACTGGTTGGTGGCGATGATGCGGTCCGCCAGCCGGCAGGAGAGCTTCTCGAAGAAGGCCAGAGCCTGGTAGACCAGCCGGTTGCCCTCCCCCTGGAAGCGGGCGTAGTACATCTCTGGCGACAGGTCGTGGTGGTCGAAGACGAAGCGCTTGCCCAGGGGCTTGTAGAGGGCGGCGATGAGGACCATCACGTCCGGCGGGTTGTGGGCGTGGATCACGTCGAAGCCCTCCCGCACCAGGGCCCAGAGGCTGAGGACGAGCATGGAGAGCAGGGCCTGGCCGTACTCCAGCAGATAGCCCAGGAAGCCGTTGCCGTCCGGCGGCGCGGGGAAGCGGTAGACCCGCACCCCGTCCACCACCTCCTGCCAGGGCTGGTTCCTGCCCCGCTGGGCGATGACCGAGACCCGGTGGCCGGCCTGGGTCAGGGCCTGGGCCTCCCGGCGCACTCGGCTGTCCTGGGGATAGGGATTGTTCTCCAGCAGCATCAAAACGCGCAGTTTACCAGCAGATGCCTTCATATTTCCCCCGCACCGGGCTGCCTTGCCCGTTCTCTTGGCTGTGATCGACCTGGCCGCTGTGGCCGTTCCGGCCGTTCTGGCTGCTCTGGCTGCTCCGATTGTCGGGTCGGGCCACCCCCACCAGGTCGATGAGGATCTGGTCCTCCTCCAGCATCTCCGGCACCTGGCGGAAGGCCGGGCTGCCGTTGGTCACCACCACCACCTCGGCCCAGCGGACCACATCCTCCAGGCTGGGGCGCATGAGGGAGGCGATGTGGGGAATCTCCCGCTCCAGGAAGGAGCGATTGGCCCCGATGAGCTTGTCCGGCTCCACGATCTCGTCAAAGACGGCCAGCTGATAGCCCCGGCCCACCAGGGTCTCGATGAGGGGCACCACCGGGCTCTCCCGCACATCGTCGGTGTGGGACTTGAAGCTGAGGCCCAGGATGCCGATCCGCTTGCGGCCGGTGGCCTCCACCATGCGGATGCCCCGCTGGATGTGCTGCTCGTTGCTGGCCAGGATGGCGCTGAGCACTGGGATCTCCGCGTCCCGCTCCTTGGCCCGGTAGAGTAGGGCCCGCACGTCCTTGGGCAGGCAGGAGCCACCGAAGGCGAAGCCTGGGCGCAGATAGGCCGAAGAGATGTTCAGCTGCCGGTCCTGGACGAAGATCTCCATCACTTTCTGGCCGTCGATGCCGTGGAGCTTGCAGAGGCTGCCCACCTCGTTGGCGAAGACCACCTTCAAGGCATGGAAGGCGTTGTTCACGTACTTGACCATCTCCGCGGTCTCCAGGTCCACCCGCACCACCGG